>DJCX01000031.1 GCA_002430755.1 Flavobacteriales bacterium UBA5939
AACGAAAACGGGATACATCAAGCTTCCGAAGTTTTATGTGGATTTCTACAACAAGAACAACCGCAATGCTGCTGAGGACGTAAAAGCGGAAATCATCAAGCTTAAGGAGCAAGGTGTGGACGGCATCATTCTCGACCTTCGTAGCAATGGCGGCGGCTCACTACAAGCCGCCACCGAGATCGCAGGGCTATTCACGGAAAAAGGACCTCAGGTACAGGTGAAGAGCTTCCAAAACGGCACCCGTGCAAAAGGCAACAAAGACCCTAAAGTCTATTGGGACGGGCCCTTGGTCGTGTTGGTCAATAACTACAGCGCCTCTGCTTCAGAGATTGTAAGTGCGGCCTTACAGGACCGCGGTCGTGCGCTCATTGTAGGCCCGTCTAAAAGCACCTTCGGTAAAGGAACGGTTCAGAACATGTTCGACTTGGATCGCGCTGTAAACGGCCCACTCAATGACCTGAAGCCACTTGGAGCCATCAAGATTACCACAGAGAAGTTTTACCGCATCTCTGGAGGTACGACACAGCTTCAAGGTGTAGTTCCCGACATTTCACTACCGGGTGCCTACGACCTCATCGATATGGGCGAAAAAGAATACGACCATGCACTTCCCGTAGATTACGTTGCCAAAGCAAATTATACTGAAGAGGAAGGGTGGTCGAAATCCTTCAAGAAGGCACAGAAAGCCTCTTTGAAACGTGTGGAGACAGATTCGGTCTTCATAAAATCGGCCGAGTATGCCAAATGGATTAAATCTGGTGAGGAAAACACCTTCATACCGTTGGATTACACGGCTTACGTGAGTTTCCAAGATTCCATTAAAAAGGAGGGTGAACGATTCAAAAATCTCTACAAACTCAAGGACAGTACTGGCGTTGTTCCGCTGCCTGATCATTTAGTGATGTTTGAAACAGACAGCGTTCAAAAGGACATCTACACCAAATGGTACCGAAACCTGGCCAAGGATGCTGTGCTCAGAGAAGGTGTTGAGATTATTGCTACCATGAAGTAGTCCTTTTTTTGAGCTAGATTAGCTCCTGTGATACGCACCTTTTCCATAGTCCAAAAACTAGCGCTCGGATGGCTTGTAGCTTTGATTCTGGCTGCGCTACTCGCGGACTTTGTAGTCCTCGATCGTACGCCTCACGCCAATACCATGGATTTGAAACATACCTTGCTCTCACCCGGGAGTAAAACGGTGAACGGATTCCACTTTTTTGGTACCGATAAATTTGGCCGTGATCACTTTTCGAGAGTCGTTTTGGGCAGTCGAATATCCCTAAGTGTGGGCTTCATCGCTGTTCTGGTTAGCCTTGTCATTGGTATCCCCGTGGGAGCAGTTTCAGGCTATTTTGGAGGGAGAATAGACGCAATACTCAGCTGGCTCATGAATGTCCTCTGGTCCATACCCACCCTCCTGCTCGTCATTGCGCTCACCTTTGTTTTGGGCAAGGGGCTGTTTCAAGTGTTCATTGCTGTGGGGCTTACCATGTGGGTAGAGGTTGCCCGCGTTATCCGTGGCCAATTCTTAGTGGAGAAAAATCAAGAATATGTCGAGGCCGCCAAAGTACTTGGCTTCAGCACCTCCCACATCTTGTTCAAAGAAATTCTACCCAATACCATTGCACCCCTTCTGGTCATCTGTGCAACGAATTTCGCCAGTGCCCTTCTGATTGAAAGTGGACTTAGTTTCTTGGGAATTGGCGCCCAGCCACCGCTGCCTTCTTGGGGCAGCATGATCCGGGATTATTACCCATATATCATCACTGGCAAGGGTTATCTCAGCCTTATCCCAGGGGTTCTCATCGCACTCAGCGTACTTAGCTTGAATACCCTTTCAGGTGCCTTAAAGAGGTAGGGTAGTTTTAGGCAGCGCTCCGAGAATGACGCGTTCTCTACTTTCAGAATGAAGGTACAGCAGCTCCAAGAATTCTTCACGTTCAATGTTCCATGCACCTAGGCTGTCCAAGTGTTCTGTAGGCAATTGATTGTCGACAAATTCTACTCCGTTGCGGCTCAAGTGCTGACACATCCCAATGTAGGCAAACTTGCTTGCATTGGTACGGGTATGAAACATACTCTCCCCAACAAACACACCACCGGTCATCACGCCAAAGGTTCCTCCGATGAGTTCATCGCCTTCCCAAACTTCAAAACTGTGCGCCATGCCTAGTTGGTGCATGTGCAAGAAATTCATTTGAAATTTCTCGCTAATCCAAGTACCCGCTTGACCCGGGCGAGGAACCTCACTGCATTTCTCAATGACCTTTTCAAAAACAGTATTGACCGAGAAACGCCATTGCTTTTTATTCAAATAAGGACGCATACTCTTTGCCACCTTCACTTCGGCAGTCGGTGTAATTGAGCGCACCTCAGGGGAAAACCAGAATACCACACCCTCCTGCTCAAACCAGGGGAAGATGCCTTTGTGATAACACTTGTCGTATAGCTCTGGCGCTAAATCCCATGAAAGGGCGATGAGCCCTTCGCTATTCGCAGCTGTATCAGGATCCGGAACGGTCCAACCGTCCTGACCAATAAAGTGCAATGGATTAATGGAGCGCCCCACGGTTTAGATGAATTAGAACGGCAGGTCGTCGTCAAGAACGCTGTCGTCACCGCTTGGTGTAAATGGCTGACCCGCCGGAGGTAAATCCGAAGGTGGCGCCGGCGCAGCGGCTTGTTGTAAAGGAGACATTCTCCAAGCCTGGAGCGTAGTGTAGTAACGCGTAGCCCCACCCTGAGGAGGTGTCCACTCGCGACCGCGAATGTTGAACTCTACGTTCACTTCTTGCCCCGCTTGGTAAGCATCAAGAACCGAAGTTTTATCTTGAGTAAATTCAAAACACAAGGTTTGTGGATACTGCTCTTTCGTTTGTACTACGAATTCGCGCTTTCTGAATCGGTCAGAAATCACCTGCTCATCCATTATTTTCTCAATTCTCGCTTCAATGTTCATCTTCTTACCCTTCTTAACGGGCCGATTTATCTATTAATAATACTTTCCAAGCCTCGTGAACATGCCCGTTTTCAAGCAGTTCCCTTGCGACTTCATGCAAGGCTTCGCGACGTTCGATTCCGTCTGCATAATTCTGCAATAATCTCCGGATATCAAAGTCATTTTTCTTTTGTTCTATTTCTTCTTCAGTCGGCAGTACCGTCACCCCACCGAGAAGCCCAAGGTCGTTCCCCGTTAAAACAGTCGAATTGCGTATAACCATAGGAATCTGATCTACACCAATACCTACTTGAGGTGCCCCAACAGTAAAAAGTGCATCACCGGAAGCTCTAACCCACCAGTTTTTACCCATACGACCTACCAGGTCCAGTGCCTCTTGATCCAAGCCGCCTTCATCCGACATCACATGAGCCGCACAATGAATCTTCTTGATTTCACAAATCACCAGGTTACCCGCGCCTCCTTCTTCACCCAAAGCCACTACATCTTTAACAATACATTCAAGACTTACAGGGCTTTCAGCTACTCTCGGTGGCGCCACAAGCTCCGAAGGTACAGGGGTCAATCCGCTCTTGACAAATTCATCGACATGAGAAGGATATTCCGCTGAACTCAAATTTACCTGCTGCACGAGATCATAATTCACCACATTTACAACAACCTCTTGCTCACGCAACGCATTGTGCAAAGTGTCTTTGGTTGTATTATCTCTCACCCGCCTTGCAGGAGAAAATATGAGCGTTGGCGGATTGGAGGAAAATATGTTGAAGAAACTATACGGACTAAGATTAGGTGTTCCAAACTCATCTACTGTACTCACAAGTGCAATAGGTCTTGGACCAATGGCACCTAACAAGATTCTGTGACGGTCTCTCGTAATAAGATCTTCTGGGGAAAATGAAGGCATATCCTTGGGTTTAAATCAAAATTACTCTTTTCACTCGGCAAGCAGAAATTTATTTAAAACACGATTCGATTTTAGAGAAACTACTTATATTTGCCGTCCAATTTTGATGCGGATGTGGTGAAATTGGTAGACACGCTAGTTTTAGGCACTAGTGCTTTATCGCGTGAAGGTTCGAGTCCTTTCATCCGCACAAACAAAACCCTGGTCACTGAGTGATCGGGGTTTTTTATTTTTAATTCGAACCAAGCTTGCTTGAGTGAAGAAGAAAAATAAAAAAGCCAAGCACGCGAAAGCGTGCATCGGGGTGGAGTTTGAATGCACCCTCTCTAGGTCCACCAGTCTTTTGCGGAGCAAAAGCTGGTAATCCTTTCTTAAGAAGGAATTAGTTTTTACTCTTCCGTGAGTTGGGCGA
>DJCX01000121.1:0-7448 GCA_002430755.1 Flavobacteriales bacterium UBA5939
CGTAAGATCTTCAAAATGGAAGATTACATCAACATCGAGCACATTGAGATGATGAACATTGTAATTATGGTTACAGGTTCTATCGTAGGTGTTGCTTACATCACTGAGCTTTTCATCGCTTGGTACTCGGGTGTTGAATACGAACAATATGCTTTCTTGAATAGAGCAACAGGCCCTTACTGGTGGGCATACTGGTCGATGATGACTTGTAACGTGTTCTCTCCACAGTTTATGTGGTCTAAGAAACTTCGTACAAACTTGATTTTCACATTCGTGATTTCAATCGTTGTAAACATCGGTATGTGGTTTGAGCGTTTCGTGATTATTGTGACCTCTATCCACAGAGATTACTTGCCATCGTCATGGTCTATGTTCTCTCCAACCTTTGTTGATATCGGTATTTACATCGGTACTATTGGGTTCTTCTTTGTATTGTTCCTGCTCTACGCGAGAACGTTCCCTGTAATTGCACAAGCTGAATTGAAAACCATCTTGAAGTCTTCAGGTGAAAACTTCAAAAAACACCACGACGAGCATGGGGCACACTAAACACAATCCTATTGTACGCGCGCTATTCAATGACGACGATGTCGTATTGGGCGCTGTAAAAGATCTCCGTTCTAACGGTTACCACGTGAGTGAGGTTTATTCTCCGTTCCCAATCCACGGATTGGACGAAGCAATGGGTCTTAAAAGAACTCGCTTAAGTACAGCTGCATTCTTCTATGGTTTAACCGGTCTATTTTTCTGTTCATGGTTAACATGGTATACCATGATCTCAGATTGGCCACAGAACATTGGAGGCAAGCCGAATGCATACTGGTTTTTAAACATGCCGTCATTCATTCCAGTAATGTTTGAGTTGACTGTATTCTTCGCTGCGCACTTGATGTGCTGGTCTTACTTCGCGGTAAACAAGCTATATCCAGGTGCTAAAGCACAGAACCCTGATCCTCGTACCACTGATGATCATTTCCTTATGGAAGTTGAACTCGAAGGTGAAGAGGCAGATTTAACTAAGAAGCTCCAAGAATTGGGTGCTCTAGAAATTTCAAAAGTCGAAGCATAAGATGAAAAGAATTACTACCATCATAGTGCTTACAGCTTCAGCCGCACTCGCTAGCTGTAACTTCGATAAATCAACACCGGGTTACACGTATATGGACGACATGTACCGAAGCCCTTCATTTGAAACGTATGAGCCTTCTGCTCAATTTGCAAACGGTCTAAGCGCGCAGCTGCCTGTTGAAGGTACTGTACCACGCGGGTATCACCCGTACGAATTTGCAAACAGCAACGAAGGATATGAAGCTGCACGCACCACATTGGCGCTTCCAGCAGAATTTGATTCTGAAGAAGCGCTTGCTGAAGGAAAAGAATTGTACAACATCTTTTGTGACCACTGCCACGGTGAGAAAGGAGACGGTAACGGTCCTTTGGTAATGCAAGAGAAAATCTTGGGTGTTCCTTCGTATGCATCTTCAAGACTACCAGATATTACTCCTGGTTCAATGTACCATGTAGTTATGCACGGAAAAGGAATCATGGGTTCGCACGCTTCACAGCTTCATTATGACGAGCGCTGGAAGATTGTTCGTTACGTGATGAAACTTAGAGCTGATCAAGAATAAAACCGCAGAGTAGAAATGTTTGAGTTTAAAACAAAGACAAAACAATTGGCAATCGCACTTACGGTAGTAGGTGCTATCCTTTGGGTCGTTGGATTTGCCCTAAATGGTTCGTCATCTCACGATGCGGGACACGGTCACGATGCGCATGCTACTGAAATGCATGCCGATGCTGGTCATGATACACACGCTGAAGAAGAGCATGCTGACCACGGTCATGATGCACATGCTGATGAAGCACACGCTGATCACGGTCACGAAGCACACGCTGAAGAAGCGCACGATGATCACGGTCACCAAGCACACGCTGAAGAGGCGCATGGCGATCACGATGCACATGCGGAGCACGCAGCACATCAAATTGCAAATCGTCCTTGGTCTGCATTGTATGTGGCAGCTTTCTTCTTTTTGGGTCTAGGTTTGGGACAATTGTTCTTCCTAGGTATTCAATATGTAGCACAAGCAGGATGGTCTGCTGGTCTTCTTAGACTGATGGAGGCGCAATCATTTGCTATTGTAGCACCATTAATTGTAATCGCGCTAATCACTTTCCTTGGATTTGGGCATGTACACCACATGTTCCACTGGATGGTTGAGGGAATCAATGTTCCAGGCCACGAAAACTACGATGCGATCATTGCTGGAAAGCGCGGATTTTTGAACCCAGTGTTCTTTACCATTCGTATTCTTATCTACATCGGTGGTTGGATTTGGGCTGCGAAGGTTCTTCGTAAGAACTCTTTGCTTTCTGATACCGGTGACGGTGTTGCAATGTGGAAAAAGAACCGCGGTGTTGCAGCTGCATTCACAGTATTCTATGCGGTAACATCATCGACAAGTGCATGGGATTTAGTGATGTCTATTGATACGCACTGGTTCTCGACGCTATTCGGTTGGTACACCTTTGCAGGTATGTTCGTGAGCTCTTTCGCTGCATTGATCCTATTGACCCTTTACTTGAAAGGTCAAGGTCATTTGGAGTGGGTAAACGAAAACCACTTGCACGATTTGGGTAAGTTCATGTTTGCTTTCTCTGTATTCTGGACATACCTATGGTTCTCTCAGTTTGTACTTATTTGGTACGCGAATATCCCAGAAGAGGTGACCTATTACATGCAACGTTTTGAGCAGTATAAAGTACCGTTCTTCACCATGTTGGTATTGAACTTCATCCTTCCTGTTTTGGCTGTATTAAGCCGTCCGGCGAAGCGTGTTCCAGGTACTGTAGTTATGGCTTCTGTATTTGTTCTAGTGGGTCACTACATGGACCACTACGTTATGATTATGCCGGGTACGGTTGGTGATCACTACGGCTTTGGTTTGGTAGAATTGGGTCCAATTCTATTCTTCGCCGGATTGTACATCTACGTAGTTCTATCATCAGTAGCTAAAGCGCCATTGTTGCACAAGAACCACCCAATGCTAACGGAGTCTAAAAACTTCCATCAATAATTAGAAAAGACACTAAATAATGAGTGCAGTTTCAATCATAGTATTAGTTGTTTTAGTCATCCTCACCTTGGTACAGGTGATGAGAATCTCTGAGATTTCTTCTGAAATTCAGAAAGGCAAAGACAACGAGGTAAGTCCAAAGGACAATGACACCCAAGGGCGTCTAATGTTATTGGTAGGTTTCGGTTTTATCATCAGCGTTGTAGTGATGTACATCGCTTGGGGAAGACACAGCCTTCCAGAACCATCTTCAGCACACGGTGCAGAGATTGATAGCCTATGGAACCTAAGTATGTTGATCATCAACATCGTTTTCTTTATTGTACAGCCTATCCTTTTCTACTTCGCGTACAAGTACAGAGGTAAGAAAGGAACTAAAGCTACCTACTACGAGCACAACAACCGTCTTGAGCTATTCTGGACCATGGTTCCTGCGCTTGCATTGGCAGTATTGATCATCTGGGGTCTCAATGTATGGAGTACCTTGATGATGCCTGAGAATGAAGAAGAGCCTATCCTTGTTGAAGTATATGCGCAGCAGTTCAACTGGACTGTTCGTTACAGTGGTGGCGACAACGAGTTGGGTTATGCAACAGTACATGAAATTGCAGGTGCGAACATTGTGGGTGTTGACACTCAAGATCCAGCTTCTGCAGATGATATTATCGCCAAAGAATTACACCTACCAGTGGGCAAGCCTATCCAGTTTGCTTTCCGCTCGCAGGATGTGATTCACTCTGCTTACTTCCCGCACTTCCGTGCACAAATGAACTGTGTTCCTGGATCGGTTACGAACTTCCAGTTTACACCTACTATTACGACCGCTGAAATTCGTCAGAACAAAGACGTAAAAGCGCACGTTGAGGAAGTAAACGAGATTAGAAAAGCCAAAGGCGAAGACGTTTGGGATTTCAATTATGTACTCCTTTGTAACAAGATTTGTGGTGCTGCACACTACAACATGCAAATGGATATCGTCGTTGAAACTCAAGATGAATTCGACGCTTGGTTAAAAGAACAAAAAACCGTCGCTGAGACACTGTAAATAGAAGTAATAAACATTTAGCTATGTCAACTACAACGACAACAGAAAAAAACAATCACTTCCAAGATCACTTGATGGAGCACCACCACGAGGAGAACTTCTTCACGAAGTACCTCTTTACGATGGACCATAAGATGATTGGTAAGCAGTTTTTGATTACCGGTATGATTATGGGTATCATCGGTGTGATGATGTCAATGCTTTTCCGTTTGGAGATTGCATACCCTGAGCAAAGTTTCCCAATCCTTGAGTTCTTCTTGGGTAAATGGGCACCGGACGGTGTGATGGATCCAAACATCTATTTGGCTCTTGTAACTATTCACGGTACCATCATGGTATTCTTCGTATTGACTGCGGGTCTATCAGGTACTTTCTCGAACCTACTTATTCCATTGCAGATTGGTGCACGTGATATGGCCTCTGGCTTTATGAATGCACTTTCATACTGGTTCTTCTTTACCAGCTCTGTAATAATGGTAGTGTCATTGTTCGTTGAATCAGGACCTGCAGCAGCCGGTTGGACAGTATACCCACCTCTTTCTGCCCTTCCACAAGCAATGCCGGGTTCAGGCGCGGGTATGACGCTTTGGTTGATTTCGATGACATTGTTCATTGTATCGTCACTATTGGGTTCATTGAACTATATCGTAACCGTATTAAACATGCGTACAAAAGGGATGAGCATGACGCGTCTGCCATTGACGATCTGGGCGTTCTTTGTAACAGCAGTTCTAGGGGTACTTTCATTCCCTGTACTCCTTAGTGCAGCATTGCTTTTGATGTTTGACCGTATGTTGGGTACTTCATTCTACCTCAGTGATATTTTCATGGGTGGTGAGGTATTGAGCTACAGCGGTGGTTCTCCTGTATTGTACCAGCACTTGTTCTGGTTCTTGGGTCACCCTGAGGTATACATTATCCTCTTGCCTGCTTTGGGTATTTCATCTGAGGTAATTGCGACAAACTCACGTAAGCCAATCTTTGGTTACCGCGCGATGGTAGGTTCAATTCTGGCAATTGCTTTCTTGAGCTTTATCGTATGGGGTCACCACATGTTCGTAACAGGTATGAACCCGTTCCTAGGTTCTGTATTTACCTTCACAACCCTATTGATTGCGATTCCATCAGCAGTTAAAGCCTTTAACTACATCACTACACTGTGGAAAGGGAATATCCAGTTTACGCCAGCAATGCTTTTCTCTATTGCATTGGTTAGTACGTTCGTTACTGGTGGTTTGACGGGTGTTATTCTTGGTGATAGTGCTTTGGATATCAACGTTCACGATACTTACTTCGTTGTTGCTCACTTCCACATTGTAATGGGTCTTAGTGCGATCTACGGTATGTTCGCAGGTGTATACCACTGGTTCCCTAAGATGTACGGTCGTATGATGAACAAATCAATGGGTTATGCGCACTTCTGGTTGACCTTTATTACTGCTTACGGTGTGTTCTTCCCGATGCACTTCTTGGGTATGGCAGGTTTGCCACGTCGTTACTACAGCAACACAGCATTCCCAATGTTCGATAATTTGGCGGACATCAATGTATTGATTACCTACTTTGCCATCATCGGAGGTGCTGCGCAGCTGATTTTCATCTTTAACTTCTTCTACAGTATTTGGAGAGGTCCTAAGGCGAAGCAGAATCCTTGGAGAGGTAACTCTCTAGAGTGGACAACTCCTGTAGAGCACATCCACGGTAACTGGCCAGGTGATATACCAGTAGTGTACCGTTGGGCATACGACTACTCTAAGCCTGGTGCTGAGGAAGATTTCGTTCCTCAAAATGTGCCATTGGCAGAAGGAGAGGAGAGCGGTCACTAGAACTCTTCTCACTTTAAAATATTAGGTCCCCTTACCTCGCGGTAAGGGGATTTTTTGTGGTAATTTGTAACACTATGAACGAGCACTTAGATCCTACAGGAGGAAACTTCACGAATACGGAACGCGAGATCGAAAAGAAGTTGAGGCCATTGAGCTTTGATGACTTTACGGGTCAAGCGGCGGTATTGGAGAACCTTAAGATCTTTGTTGAGGCTGCCAAGATGCGCGACGAAGCGATGGATCATGTCTTGTTGCATGGTCCGCCGGGATTGGGTAAGACTACTTTGAGTCATATCCTTGCTAACGAGCTCGGTGTTGGAATTAAAGTCACTTCAGGCCCTGTATTGGACAAGCCCTCTGATCTTGCGGGTCTACTCACGAATCTTGAGCCGAATGATGTGCTATTTATAGATGAGATTCATAGACTATCCCCAGTCATCGAGGAGTACCTGTACAGTGCGATGGAGGACTTCAAGATTGATATCATGATTGACTCTGGTCCTAGCGCGAGAAGTGTTCAGATCAGTTTGAACCCATTTACCCTTATCGGAGCAACTACGCGTTCAGGACTATTAACAGCTCCACTGCGTGCACGTTTTGGTATTAATTCAAGGTTGGAATATTACGATATTGAACTTTTGAGTACCATCGTTGAGCGAAGTGCAGAAATTTTGGAAGTTCCTGCCGAATACGAAGCCTGTATTCGTGTAGCTTCCCGGTCTCGCGGAACACCGCGTATCGCCAATGCGCTTCTAAGAAGGGTTCGGGATTTCGCCATGGTCAAAGGCAACGGAACCATTGATGTGGAAATAGCCGAATTTGGCTTGAATGCCTTGAACGTGGACAGCAAAGGACTGGATGAGATGGATAATAAAATCCTTACTGTATTGGTCGATAATTTTGCTGGAGGACCCGTTGGTCTCAATACCCTGAGTACGGCCATAGGGGAGCAGGCAGAGACGATAGAAGAGGTATACGAACCATACTTGATCAAGGAAGGCTTCTTACTCAGAACGCCGCGCGGTAGAATGGTTACTGAAAAGGCTTACAGTCATCTGGGGTTGAATCGTCCACAGAAGGGCAATACAGGATCCCTATTCTGATGACGCGGACTGAGGCATCTCAGATTGTAAAACGCCTTGCTAAGGAACAGGGCTTCGACGCCTGTGGAATTTCTGCTGCAGGATTTTTAGAGGAAGAGGCGACGGGTTTGGAGAATTGGCTTAAGGCCGGATACCACGGTACGATGAGTTGGATGGAGAATCATTTCGATGCTCGTTTAGATCCACGAAAGCTTGTTCCAGGTGCGAAATCTGTCATCAGTGTAACGCTGAACTATTTCCCAGAAGAAACACAAGAGGAGGGTACGCCCAAGATTTCTAAATATGCGTACGGCCGCGATTATCACAAGGTCGTTCGTGGTAAGCTCAAGCGTATGTTACAAGGCATACAGGGGGAGATAGGTGAGGTAGAAGGCAGAGGATTCGTGGACAGTGC
>DJCX01000121.1:7773-9125 GCA_002430755.1 Flavobacteriales bacterium UBA5939
AAACACAGCCTATTACTCAGTAAGGGTGCAGGAAGCTTTTTCTTTATTGGTGCATTGATTGTGGATCTAGAATTGGAACCGGATGGTCCCACAACTGATCATTGCGGGACGTGCACTGCATGTATCGATGCTTGTCCAACCGAGGCTATTATCGCACCGACAGTTGTCGATAGCAATAAGTGCATCAGTTACTTGACGATAGAATACAAGGATGCCCTACCAACAGAATATCAAGGGAAAATGGAGGATTGGGTATACGGTTGTGATATCTGCCAGGATGTTTGTCCTTGGAATCGATTCTCTACGCCCCACCAAGAAAAAGATTTTGACCTGCGAACACCCATTAAAGAAAATGATTGGGAAGCATGGGAAGAAATCACTCATGAGCTCTGGGATGAGATCATGAAAGGCTCAGCCATCCGGAGAACGGGCTTCGAAGGGTTTAAGAGAAACCTGAGTTTCGCGAAGAAGTCTTAGTTGATTGGAGCTTCGATCACCTGCAGAATGCGGTAATTCTCAGGATTGAATACGTAAACCACAACTGCGCTATTGGCTTGTACCCAATCTGTATTCCAGGCGAGAGTAAAAGACGAGGTCAACTCATCTCCCGGTACCATAGGACTGGTGCCAATCTCTTCTCCCCAAGTTGGAGTTACAAAGTCACGAAGAACATTATTGTGGACATATTCAGCATCACGAGTATCATCAGGCATGAGCTGTGGGCTTACAATACCGCTCTCCTTCACCATCACTACGACGTCAAGGTCGTGTAAAATACCCACTTGAGGTAGTGCGCTAACATCAACACTTAATGTACCGCTGCTCACTGCCGCCTCGACCTGAAGTTCGACGCGTAAGGTGCTGTCCATGGCCTCAGCGCTTAGGGTAGGCCAGTTGGAGTAGCTCGACCAGTGTGAGTTGCCTGATGACGTCCAATTCTCACGATTCACCATGCCTACGGGCAGGAAGTTCGTACCAAAGAAATTTTGAATGTCTTTTCCCTCTTGTGTGGTAAAATCAGTCGGGTAATCGGCGTTAGTACCTGTAAAGTTACCTGGACCTGCATGGATCGCAAGACCAATGATTCTATCGGCGCCAAAAGCGTCCACCAAAGCTTCAATTTCTTTCGAGGCTTTTGGACAATTCTTGCAACGGTGCCCGGTGAAATCCTCAATGAGTACATTTCTGAGCTGGGCTGTAGATGTGGTGTCCTGTGGACCTCCGTTTTTAAACGGCTGGTCGATCACATCGCATTGTGTGGTGATTAGGCTTAAAAGGAGCGAAGCAAAAAGGAATTGGACCGTCTTTCTCATCATTAAAAGCTTGTGGTTAGGGAGAAGCTCACACCGTTT
>DJCX01000124.1:0-6810 GCA_002430755.1 Flavobacteriales bacterium UBA5939
CCCTTTGTTTTTGTGGGTGTAAGCAACGAAGAAACTTTCGATAGATACAAAACGGCAAGAACAAATACTGCGGGATTAGACTATCTACAAGATGAATTTCCAGCATACGATTTCAAAGGTTTTGAACTCCTGAAGAGCGATGCAGATCCTCGTAAGGGCTCTTTGCATTTAGATTGTGCCTTCCAACCTTTGGGCGATGCACTATTGCTCGCGCCTCATCTTTTCAAGAATGCGGCGGATGTGATGTGGATTGAATCCCATTTCGGCACTGATAATATTTTCTACTGCACCGATGATGAAGCCTATGATCTTCATACAAACGTGTTTAGCATTGGTCCGAAGGAAGTGATGATTAGCGCTTCAGCGGTTAGATTGAAGAATTGGCTAGAAGAAAGAGGCTATACGGTCCATGCAATTACTTACAATGAAGTTGTTAAGATGGGCGGATTGTTGCGTTGTAGTACCATGCCATTAGAACGCGAGGAATAATGACGAAGAACGCTACAAATACCCTTCTGATGGTTCGTCCTATTCGCTTCGGGATGAACGCTCAAACTGCGGTAGATAATTTTTACCAGCAGCAGGATGCTGCTACAGATGCAGCTTTAGACAACGCCAAGGCACAGGCCGAATTTGATGCCTTTGTCACCAAGCTTCGTGCTGCAGGAGTTGAAGTATTGGTCGTTCAAGACGACGAGCAGCCGCATACTCCCGACAGCATCTTTCCAAACAACTGGATCAGTATGCACGAGGATGGCTGTGTAGTGCTTTATCCAATGAAGGCTGAGAATAGGAGGTTAGAGCGCCGCTCGGATATTAAAGAAGTACTAACTAAAGCGGATTTTGTTATCGGAGAGGTCTTAGATATTTCCGATCCAGAAGAGCACGGTACCTTCTTGGAAGGAACGGGTTGTATCATTTTTGACCACGACCAAAAAATCGCCTACATGGCGCGCAGTCAGCGTGCTGACGAGCATTTGTTTGAAGAAATTTGTGGTCGATTTGAGTACCAGCCCGTAGTATTTAGTGCTTTCCAAGACACTCCAGAAGGCCGTCAGCCTATCTACCATACCAATGTGCTCATGTGTATGACGGATAGATACGCGGTCCTTTGCCTAGATGCCATAGATGACCTGGCAGAACGCACGATGATCACCGATACGATCAGGAAGAGTGGAAAAGAAGTGATCGAGATCTCAGAAGCTCAGAAACACCAGTTTGGAGGAAATATGCTGTTGGTGAAGGGTGACGGAGACGCCTTACATTTGGTAATGAGCACAAGTGCATTTAATTGCCTCACTAATGCACAGAAAGCACAAATAGAGGGGTACCATAAGATTCTTCACTCAGACCTTACAACCATAGAAACTCTTGGCGGGGGAAGTGCAAGATGCATGCTCGCTGAAATATATTTGCCAAAACAACCGTAGCTCATGAGCTTAGAACAAAACATAGGGTCAGTAATTCAAGAATTGTACGGGGTAGAAGCCTCGGTAGAATTGCAAGAAACCAGAAAGGAATTTGAAGGCGACCTCACATTGGTCGTTTTTCCTTTTGTAAGAGCCGCAAAAAAAGCACCAGAAATGGTGGCCAATGAGATTGGAGAAAAGCTCTTAGAATCAGGTGCTGTTACTGCATTTAATGTGGTGAAAGGATTCTTGAATTTGAGTTTAGATAGAGGTAGTTATATTTCTGAATTTGAGTCGTTTGTTAGCACAGGAAGTTTAGGGCTTCCAGCACCTGCGAGCAAGGGTAAATACATCGTTGAATACAGCTCTCCTAACACCAACAAACCGTTGCACTTAGGCCATATTAGAAACAATCTTTTGGGGTATTCTGTGAGCCAAATATTAAAGGCGAACGGCGTGGATGTTGTGAAGGTTCAAATCATAAATGATCGAGGGATCCACATCTGTAAGTCGATGCTGGCTTGGCAAGAGTATGGGAAAGGTGAGACTCCTGATAGCAGTGGACTCAAAGGTGATCATCTTGTAGGTAAATACTATGTAAAGTTCGATCAGGTGTACAAGGCAGAAATTAAGGAATTGGTTGCTGGCGGTATGTCTGAAGAATTGGCCAAAAAGCAAGCCCCATCGCTTCTAAAAGCACAAGAAATGCTGCTAAAATGGGAGCAGGGCGATGAGAGCGTAGTTAGTTTGTGGAAAACGATGAACGGTTGGGTATACGACGGTTTTAATACCACCTACATAAAACTCGGGGTCGATTTTGACAAGAATTACTACGAAAGCAACACCTACGTTCTCGGTAAGGATGATGTGATGAAAGGCCTTGAAAAAGGGGTGTTCTATCAGAAAGAAGACGGTTCTGTATGGATTGATCTTGAAGATGAAGGATTGGACCACAAGCTTGTTCTTCGAAGCGACGGTACTTCTGTGTACATGACGCAAGACATCGGAACCGCTATTCAACGATTTGCGGACTTTGACGCTGAGGGCATGACCTACGTAGTGGGCAATGAGCAAGATTACCACTTCAAGGTATTGTTCATCATCTTAAAGCGTTTAGGCTACAGCTGGGCAGATAAGCTTCATCATTTGAGCTACGGAATGGTTGATTTGCCAACGGGTAAAATGAAATCCCGCGAGGGAACCGTTGTCGATGCAGACGATCTTATTGATAGTATGGTGGCAGATGCAGCTTCCATTTCTATGGAGCTGGGCAAACTTGATGGTCTCAGTGAGGATGAGCAAATGCAGTTATTCACTACCCTAGGATTGGGCGCTTTGAAATACTTTATCCTCAAGGTTGATCCGAAGAAGCGTATGTTGTTTAATCCGGCCGATAGTATTGATTTCAATGGACACACCGGTCCATTCATACAGTACACATATGCTCGTATTCAGAGTTTACAGCGCAAAGCAGATGGTGCATATAACGAATCTTGGTCGGATATCACTCCAAACGAAGATGAAGTGACTTTGATCAAGGCCATCTTAGATTTTCCAGAAACAGTGAATAAGGCTGCGGCGAATTTGAGTCCAGCGGTTTTAGCGAATTACACGTACGAGCTTGTGAAGAAGTACAACGGCTTCTATCAAAACAACAGCATCCTCCGTGCAGAGAATGATAAAACCATCACCTTCCGTTTGGCGTTAAGTAGAGCAGTCGGAGAGGTAGTTAAAGAATCCATGAATTGCTTGGGTATCCAAGTACCGAATAGAATGTAATATGAGTAGTGAAGTAAGAGGCCTTGAGCCACGTTCCGTTTGGAACCATTTTGCAGATTTGAACGCCGTGCCGCGTCCTTCCAAAAAGGAAGAGCGTGTTATCCAGTTCATGGTCGATTTTGGCAATTCTTTGGGCTTACCCACTGAAGTAGATCACATTGGTAATGTATTCATCCGTAAGCCGGCTACTTCGGGTATGGAAGATCGTACTCCTGTGGTACTCCAAGCACACCTTGATATGGTCCACCAAAAAAACAACGACACAGACTTTGACTTCGATACTCAAGGCATTGACATGTATGTTGATGGTGATTGGGTTAAAGCACGTGGAACAACCTTAGGTGCAGACAACGGTATGGGCGTAGCTTATATCATGGCCATATTGAGTTCTACAGATATTCCACATCCAGCCATTGACGCGTTGTTTACTATTGATGAGGAGACGGGTATGACGGGTGCTCTTGAGCTCAAAGGCGGTATGCTGAATGGGAAGATTCTCTTGAACATTGATACTGAGGACGACGATGAACTAACCATCGGTTGTGCGGGAGGTATCGATATCAATGCAACTCGTAAGGTGAACATGGAGCCTTCTCCTGAAGATGCTACTGCCTTCGAGATTGTAGTTCGTGGATTGAGCGGAGGACACAGTGGTATGGATATCCATAAGGGTCTTGGGAATGCGAACAAGTTGATGAATAGAGTACTTGACCGTCTTGGAGAGTCTGTTCGTTTAGCCTCTTTAGACGGTGGCGGTCTTCGCAATGCAATACCTCGTGAGAGTGTAGCGGTTGTAGTGGTTCCAAATGCCGAAATAGATGCTTTTGAGAACACCTTGGGCGAGCTTAGTGCTGAGCTAATTGCCGAACATGGTACAACGGACCCGAATCTTGAATTGGCTTGGGAAGAAATAGATGACCCACTAGAGGTCGTTAGTGAGGAATTCCAAAGTGCTTTAATTACTGCGTTGTACGCCAACCCAAATGGTATTTACCGCATGTCGCCAGATATTGAGGGATTGGTCCAGACCTCGAACAACACGGCGCGTGTTCTTATGAAGGACGGCGAGCTAACCATCCTTTGTTTGACGCGTAGTTCAGTGGAGAGTGAGAAGATGGACTTAGCACGTGCCATTGCACGAAACTTTGAGGCCATTGGCTGTACTGTCGAGTGTACGGGGTCTTACCCAGGTTGGACGCCTAATCCAATGAGCGCCATTTTAACAACCATGACGAATTTGTACCGCAAGCTCTTTGACGGAGAGCCACGCGTAAATGCCTGTCATGCCGGTTTAGAGTGTGGAATTTTGGGAACCAATTACCCTGAAATGGAGTTGATTTCTTTTGGACCAAACATTCGCGGTGCGCATAGTCCAGACGAAAAAACACAGATTTCATCCGTGAAAAAGAGCTGGGAGTTTTTCCTAGCAACATTAGAAAACATTCCAAACGTAGACTGATATGTTTGACAATTTAAGTGACCGTCTAGAAGGCGCGTTTAAGGTATTACAAGGGAATCATAAGATTACCGAACTCAATATTGCGGACAGCGTAAAGCAGATTCGTCGTGCGCTGGTTGAAGCAGATGTTAGTTTTAAAATTGCCAAGCAATTTACCAATGATGTAAAAGCGAAAGCGATAGGCTCCGGTGTACTCACAGCAGTGAAGCCGGGTCAAGCTATGGTGAAAATCGTCCGAGACGAGATGGCCGAGCTGATGGGCGGACAAGCTGAGGGCCTAAATTTGACGGGTAAGCCAGCGGTAATCTTAATGGCCGGTCTGCAAGGATCGGGTAAGACTACCCACAGTGCAAAATTGGCCAACTACCTAAAAAACAAGAAAACGAAGAAGCCGCTACTAGTTGCTTGTGATGTTTATCGTCCAGCAGCTATAAATCAGCTTCACGTACTAGGGGAGCAGTTGGGCATCGAGGTTTTCTCAGAAGAGGGCAATCAAGACCCAGTGAGCATCGCTAAAAATGCCTTGACTCATGCTAAAAGCAATGGTCACAACGTAGTGATCGTGGATACTGCCGGTCGTTTGGCGGTGGACGAGGAGATGATGGCTGAGATTGGCAATATTCACAAGGCTATTGCTCCATCAGAGACCTTGTTCGTGGTTGATTCTATGACGGGTCAAGATGCCGTGAATACTGCGAAAGCCTTTAACGAGGTGCTGAATTTTAACGGTGTTATCTTAACGAAATTAGACGGTGATACCCGTGGTGGTGCGGCATTGACCATCAAAAGCGTTGTAAATAAACCCATCAAATTCATTGGTACGGGAGAAAAAATGGAGGCGTTAGATGTGTTCCATCCTGACCGCATGGCAGACCGTATTCTCGGCATGGGTGATGTTGTTTCCCTTGTAGAGCGCGCTCAAGAACAGTTTGACGAGCAAGAGGCTCGTAAGATGAGCAAGAAAATCGCCACCGATTCTTTTGGTTTCGACGATTTCATGAATCAGATTCAGCAAATCAAGAAAATGGGGAATATGAAGGACCTCATGGGTATGATTCCAGGTATGGGCAAAGCCATGAAAGACATTGATATTGATGACGATGCGTTCAAGCACATTGAAGCGATGATCAACAGCATGACTTTAGCAGAACGTCAGCAGCCGGATATCATCAACGGTTCTCGCAGAAAGCGCATTGCTATGGGTTCGGGGCGTACAGTCCAAGACGTGAATAACCTGCTTAAGCAGTTTGGCGATATGCGTAAAATGATGAAAATGATGCAAAGCGGCGGAGGACGTCGTGGAATGATGAACATGATGCGCGGTATGCGCTAAAGACATAAACTATGGTAGTTTTAGACGGAAAAGCAACATCGGCACAGATTCGAGCAGAATTGGCCGAAAAAGTAAAAGGACTCAAAGCAGAAGGGAAGAAAGTCCCGCACTTAGCCGCCATCTTAGTAGGTGAGGACGGTGCTTCTCGTACGTATGTGAATGCGAAAGTTCGCGATTGTGAAGAGGTTGGTTTTGGTTCAACACTGATTAAGCTACCTGCAGAAACTACGGAGGCTGAGTTGTTAAAAGCCATTAATAAGCTCAATAACGACGAGGATATCGATGGATATATCGTTCAGTTGCCGCTGCCAAAGCATATTGATGAAACTAAGGTGCTGTTGGCCGTAGATCCGAAAAAAGACGTAGACGGATTCCACCCGGAAAACGTTGGTAAAATGACGCTAAACCTTCCAACTTACATCCCTGCTACGCCGCAGGGTATTGTTGAGATCCTTCGCAGATACAAAGTTCCGACCGAAGGAAAAGACTGCGTAGTCATTGGTCGCAGCCACATTGTAGGTTCTCCTATGTCTATTCTCCTAAGTCAGCATAATTACCCGGGTAACTGTACTGTCACGCTTTGTCATTCAAGAACTAAGAATCTAAAAGAGGTTTGCCAAAAGGCTGATATCATCGTTGCAGCTTTGGGGCGTCCAGGATTTGTGACTGAAGATATGGTCAAGGAGGGGGCTTGTGTTATTGATGTGGGTATTACCCGTGTAGATGACCCTTCGAAGAAAAGCGGTTTCAGATTATTAGGTGATGTGGATTATGACGCCGTAGCGCCTAAGTGTAGCTTCATTACTCCTGTTCCAGGTGGTGTAGGTCCA
>DJCX01000124.1:7074-22488 GCA_002430755.1 Flavobacteriales bacterium UBA5939
CAGGTGGTGTAGGTCCAATGACCAGAGCTGCCCTGATGATGAACACGATGAAAGTAACCGAATTGTCTTAAATCGTTTGAAGGATATAACCACATCTCAGAGTTACAGTAGCGCCGACGTGCGTAATGGATTCGTGGTGCCCTTGATGGAGGAATTTTATACGATCCAAGGAGAGGGAGCGCACACGGGTAAAGCAGCTTACTTTGCTCGTATCGGTGGCTGTGATGTAGGCTGTCACTGGTGTGATGTCAAAGAGAGTTGGAATCCGGATACTCATCCACCAACACCCATCACAAACATTGTAGCCAATGCTAAAAAATACAGTGATACCATTGTTGTAACGGGTGGCGAACCGCTCACTTGGGACATGAATCCTTTGGTAGATGCGCTTCATGCGGCAGGAATGAAGGTTCATGTAGAAACCAGCGGTGCGTATCCGTTGACTGGTAGCTGGGATTGGATTTGTTTAAGTCCAAAAAAAACAGCTCCTCCAAAACAAGAATATTACGCCTCCGCCGATGAATTGAAGGTGATCGTATACAATCAGAACGACTTTAAATGGGCCGAGGAGCATGCGGAAAAAGTAAGAGAGAAGTGTGCATTGTTTTTACAGCCAGAATGGAGCAAACGAGAAGAAATGATGCCTCACATTGTGGATTATGTAATGAAGCATCCGCGATGGAAAGTAAGCCTTCAGACCCATAAATATTTGAACATTCCATAAATCATGGCAATTACAACGGACATAGATAAGGCCGTTCAACTTTTACTTGAAGGAGCATTGGTAGCATTGCCTACAGAAACAGTTTATGGATTAGGTGCTAATGCTCTTGATATCAAAGCGGTAGCTAAGGTGTTCGAAGCGAAAAACAGACCTTCTTTTGATCCATTAATCGTTCATGTAGCCTCCATTGAACAGGCTCAAGAAGTTGCCGAATTAAACAACGCTGCTATAGCATTATTTAAGAAGTTTAGCCCGGGGCCGTTAACCTTAGTTTTACCGAAAAAAGAGGCTGTTCCTGATTTGGTGACTTCAGGGCACCCAACGGTAGCCATTCGTATTCCCAATCATCCCATGACCCTCGAAGTCATCCGAAAAAGCGGATTATGTATCGCTGCACCTAGTGCAAATCCTTTTGGTTACACCTCCCCAACGACCGCTGCTCATGTTCAGGAGCAACTCGGTGACAAGATAGATGCTATTCTAGATGGAGGTCCTTGTGGCGTTGGATTGGAGAGCACAATTATAGATTTGTGCGGAGATCCACGTGTATTACGATTGGGAGGATTAGCATTGGAGAAGCTCGAATCTGTGCTTGGGACATTAAAAGTTCAAACGAGTTCATCTAATCCAAAAGCGCCGGGAATGCTGAGCGCTCATTACAATCCTGGAACTAAAGTTCGACTCTTTTCCAACAAACAGGAATTGATCGATCACTATAATGGTGTTGATAACTCTAAAACGGGAGTGCTTATCATGGGCGAAGGACTTGAAGGCTCAACAGTGTTCAATTTGAGTCAATCTGGAAACGACGTAGAAGCGGCGTCTCGCTTGTTTACTGGCTTGAGAGCGCTACGTGCCATGGGATGTACGGAGATTTGGGCGCATTATGTACTAGAAAAAGGCCTTGGTCGTGCTATCAATGACCGCTTGAAAAGAGCTGCAAATTAATCGTTTACATAAAGGGGTTTATTCACCCTTTATTTCTTGAGCTTTTAGTATTTTGTTCGTCATGAACAGAACACTACTCGCAATCCTCCTATTCTTAGGGACATACCTCAATGGTCAGATACGTGGAACCGTCTTTGATGATAAGAAAGAGCCTATCATCGGTGCTTCCGTACGTGTGGTACTCAATGGAGAATTGAGCAACATAGGGACGGTTACAGATTTCGATGGTGCCTGGTCTTTGGACATCTTTAATTATCCAGTTCAAGTTGAAGTGAATTCTATGGGATTCGCTACACAACGCGTGGTAATACAAAATGCTTCTCCAGTTCGCATCACATTGAAACCGGACCGCAATGTCCTGAAAGAAGTAAGTGTTGTTCAACAACGACTTAGTGAACAACAAGAGAAGAGTGCACTTACTGTAGAGAGTATGGATGCGCTGGCCATTAAAGAAAGCCCTAGTGTCAGCTTTTATGATCACTTAGGAACGCTGAAAGGAGTGGACCTGACCTCTGCGAGTATCGGATTCAAGATCATTAATACGCGCGGATTTAATAGTACTTCACCAGTGCGGTCACTTCAGCTCATTGACGGTGTGGATAACCAGAGCCCCGGTTTAAACTTCTCTTTAGGAAACTTTTTGGGTGCGCCAGATCTCGATATCATGTCCGTGGATGTTATTGCCGGAGCAAGTACTGCATTTTACGGTCCGTCTGCTTTTAACGGAGTCATCTCAATGACTACCAAAGATCCTTTTGTCTTTACAGGAATTAGTTCTAGTCTTAAAGTAGGGGAGCGTAACCTGACAGAATTAAGTGTTCGCTGGGCAGATAAAGTCAATGATAAGTTCGCCTACAAAATCAATCTCTTTGCATTAAGAGCAGACGATTGGCAGGCCGAAAACTACGATCCAACTGATGTTAGCGCCGACGACGAGTTGAACCCCGGTGGGTACGACGCTGTGAATCGTTACGGTGATGAAGAATACTGGGATGCAGGGGGAGATGTTAAAGGATACCCGGGACTGGGAAGATTCTACCGTCCAGGTATTGAAGAAAAACACCTGGTAGATTACGATACTGAAAACCTCAAATTGACCACAGCACTTCATTACAAGTTTAATGATAACGTACGAGGCATCTACGCAATGAATTTTGGTGCAGGTACTACCGTCTATCAAGGGGATAATAGATATAGTCTGAAGGATATTCTATTCCTTCAAAACCGTGTAGAGTTGCGTGAAGAAACGGGCAAGTGGTTTTGGCGTGCATATTCAACGCACGAGGATGCCGGCAATAGTTATGATGCCTACTTCACTGCCCTTCGTATGCAAGACAGTATTGTACCAGACCAGTTCTACAGCAATCAATATCGCACGATGTGGTATATCTTCAATAGACCGCAAGTAAGAGCGCTGCCAGATTACCCATCTAATACATTGAGTAACGCAGACTTCGAGGCAGAGATGCAAAACGTTATTGCGAACAACAGGGACTTCTTTAACCAACTTCACGATACAACCAATGCCATTGTGATGAGTTTCATGGAGGCGGTTTACGGTTATTCTGTTGTGAATTATTTAAAGCCAGGTACAGCGGAGTTCAATGAGCTAAAAGGACATATTACTTCTACATTATTTACCGAAGGCGGGAGTCGATTCTACGATAAAAGTGCACTATACCACAGTCAAGGTGAACGCACTTTCGATACTGATGCGGGTCAATTTAGAGTGGGTGGTAATGTTCGATTATACACTCCGAATAGTGCAGGTACCATCTTTAGCGATACCGGAGATGTCGTAATACGGAACTACGAGGCCGGTATTTATGGCGGTTGGGAACAATTCTATTTGGATGAAAGATTGAAGACCAGTGTTACAGCCCGTCTAGATAAAAACCAAAACTTCCAGCCATTGGTGAGTCCAGCGGCATCTGTTGTCTACAAGGCTAATGAAAATCATACATTCCGTTTCAGCTTGAGTAGCGCAATTCGAAACCCTACACTGGCAGATCAATATTTGAATTACAATGTAGGTCGAGCAGTACTTTTAGGTAATCTGGACGGATTCGATTCACTCGTAACCCTGGATAATATTGTCGACTATCTCGCAAAGCCAGGGAACGAGCGATTGACGCATGATTTTGGCTATTTCGATGTGGATGCAATTCGCCCCGAGAGAGTACGAACTGCTGAAGTCGGATGGAGAGCCACCTTATTTGAGCGTGTTTTCGTTGACGCTAACTATTACTACAGCAACTACAACGATTTCATCGGCTATATCATCGGTGCAAAGATCGTGGAAGGTACTACGGCTATCGACCGTTTGAAAGAGCTCCAAGTATACCGTGTTGCTGCCAATGCGACCGAACAGGTTACTACGCAAGGCTTCTCAATAGGATTAAACACATTCATTGGTGATTACCACAGTCTTAGTGGGAATTACAGCTGGAACAAGCTCACATCTGCGGTAAATGACCCAATTGTTCCCGCCTTTAATACACCTGAGCACAAATTCAATATTGGATGGAACATGAGAAACTATCCTATCAAGAATGACAAGGATAAATTGTTGGGTGCAGGTGTGAATTACAAATGGGTAGAAGGATTCTTATTTGAAGGTTCGCCTCAATTCACAGGAAGTATTCCTTCTTATGGTTTAGTAGATGCGCAGTGCTCTCTGACCCGTAACCATTTGATCAATAACAAGAAAACAACTGTTACGTATAAGATAGGTGCGAGTAATGCACTGAATAACAAAGTGTATCAAGTATTTGGAGGGCCTTTAGTAGGGAGGTTGGCCTATCTAAGTATTCAAATTAATTAACCCCCCTGCAAAACCTTGCTTATGAAAAAGACTTTACTTTTTATTTGCGCGCTTTTGGTGTCGTCGAGTGTTTTCGCACAGCGATATACGACTCCAATCTTTAGCGAAGCTGACGTAGTAACGTCAACGAACGTAGCGTACGGTGTAAACTTTAACCCGTACATAGACTCTGCCTTATTAGGTGGAACAAATCTTCAACCATTGCAGGCAGATTTTTACATGCCTTCTCCAGCAGTTGATACGGCAACGGATCGTCCAGTTGTCATTGTATGGCACACAGGATCTTTTATTCCAAAGGGACTTAACGGTTCTCCATTAGGGACGAAAGAGGATAGTGCCGTCGTAGAAATGTGTACTCGATTCGCAAGAATGGGTTATGTGGCTATTGCTGCTTCTTACCGTTTAGGTTGGTTGGCAAACAGTACAAACCTTGATTTGCGTCGTGGAACCAACCTTCTTGCGGTGTATTACTCCATCCAAGATGCTAAATCATTGGTACGTTACCTCAACCTTACTCAGGTAGGTGCAGGTAATCCTTATGGAATAAACGCAGCGAATACCATAATGGTAGGACAAGGGTCTGGTGGATACATCACCTTTGCATATGCTACTATTGATAAGCACTCTGAGGTGACTGTACCTTCGAAATTCCAATACCAGGATACCATCGGTATGTTTGGTGGCACAGTGACTGTTGGTGATCCTTATGTGGATACTTCAGTTGTAGGTGATATTGACGGCTACGGTGGTCAAGTGACTGTAACTGGTCAGAACACGCTAGGTCTTCCTACAATGGATTACAGTTCTCCAGGACGTAACTACGTGAACCACGCTGGTATGCCAGATGACGTATTGATGGTAATCAATATGGGTGGTGCCCTAGGTGATGGTGCTTGGTTGGAGCAAGGTGATGTTCCTATGTTGAGTATCCACAGCAAGTTTGACTTCTTTGCACCTTACGATACAGGTATGGTATATGTACCGATTGGTCAACAATTCTTCCCAGTTGTTAGTGTTACAGGTTCATACGGTGCTATCAAGGCAGCGAACGGATTCGGTAACAACGATGTATTCTTGAATGAGAACTACACGGATCAGATTTGGGTTGATGAGCAAAGTACTAACCCAACCGGTGAAGAATGTATTTACACTGTGGAGATTCCACCAACAAATGCACTTCAGCCATGGGTTGTAAATACAGCACCATGGAACTGGTATGATCCAAATGACCCTTACGCTTCTCAAAACCCTGCAAATCCAAATAACGAAGCTACTTCGCAAGCTTGGATAGATACAGTAATGGCCTTTATCGTTCCACGTATGGCAACTGTACTTCAGGCAGAAGGTGTTCCAGCTGGAATTCAAGAGTTTGATTTAGAAATGAAGGTATATCCTAACCCTTCTTCAACTGGTTTGATGAATGTGGTTACTGCAAATAATGTAGCTATTGAAACGCTAACGGTATTCGATATTACAGGACGTGTAGTTGTTCAAAAGCAAGGCCTCGGCAATGCGACAGAACTGGATCTTACGGCATGGAATTCAGGGGTATATATCCTCAAGGTAGAAACGGAGCAAGGAGCTGCGGTTCGAAGAATTACTGTGAAGTAATCTCCTCATAACTTTTAGTTATCCCCGCCTTGCAGGCGGGGATTTTTTTTGCCCTAATTTTGACGCTTCTTAGACAACTAGTATGATCAATTATCAAGGTGACATTATCGAGCTGAACGCATTGCCTGTTCAAGACGTGAAAAGAGCTACGATGTACGGGGATGCCGTATTTGAAACCATCCGAATGCGCGATAATAAGTTGTTGTTTGTAGAAGATCACTACTTCCGTTTGATGGCAAGTATGCGCATCCTTAGAATGCCTATACCCATGGAGTTCACCCCTGAATTCTTTGTTGATGAAGCCAACAGATTGGCTGAAGAAGTAGCAGTAACTGATGGGCGATTAAGATTACAGGTCGTTCGTAAATCTGAGGGTAAGTATACGCCTGACAATAACAACGAATGCGTTTGGTGGATGGAGCTTGAAGAACTCGGCTCTCAAGATTATACCTGGACATCAAAAGGACTGAAGGTGGATCTATTCAAGGACCATTACATTCAGCCGGGTCTTTTATCTACTTTGAAATCATCGAACGCACTGCCGTATGTCCTTGCAGGTATTTTTGCTAAGGAAAATGGTTTTGATGCGATGCTATTAGTGAACGACAAAAAGATGTTAGTCGAGGCAAATGCAGCAAATATATTTGTCTTAAAGGATAACATTTTAAAAACTGCTCCTTTGGAAGATGGACCATTGAGAGGCGTCTTCAGAAAGAATCTAATTGGCTGGGCGAAAGAAATCGGCCTTGAAATCAAAGAGGAAAGTATAAATCCTTTTGAGCTTCAGAAAGCCGACGAAATCTGGCTAACTAATACCATAAGTGGTGTACAATGGGTGGAGAAGTACAGAAAGCGTGCATATAAGGGCGATAAAGCCAAAGAGCTTGTCGAACTACTTCAACGTAAATTGAACGTCTTAGGATCCCTTTAATTTAGCAAAGGGTCTGAGGGGGCATTCGCCCAAAGGGCATACTTACCGCCCATTTGTTTCATCAGTGTTCTCCAGGCATCACTTGTCGCAGTAAGGGGATCGATTTTGAACGGAGGCTCCAGTACAATCCAAGTATCACTTCTTAATTCTTCCTCTAGTTGACCTGGTGACCAACCGCTATATCCTAGGAAGAACTTTGGTTGTGATAAAGGCATAGATAACTCTTTTTGTTCGGCGTACAATAGTTTGAATAATTCAAAGTCCCCACCGAGGTAGAGTGAATTACCTACTTCCACGGCTCCCGGTAACTTGTCGTAACCGTGTAAATAGAACAAGGCGTCTTGCTCCACTGGACCGCCATAAAAAATAGTGTCTCTTCCACTAAATTCGTCGATAAAGTCTTGGGCGATGAGGGAGGAAACCTTATTCAATGTGAAGCCTAGCGAACCTTCGGCATCGTGTGCAGTTAGGTACACAACACTTTGTTCAAAGAATCCATCATTGATCAAGGGCTTGGATACGAGGATGCATCCTTTTTTAGGGGTATTAGTCTGCTCCATTACACTAATTTAGCATTATGGATTTACATAACATACGAGAGACATACAATTTTGATTCATTGGATACGGATAAGTTGAAGGACAGTCCGATGGGTCAATTCCAACATTGGTTCGAGGAATACAAGGTATTGGGCGTTAAGGACTATAATGCCATGGCTATTTCAACGGTAATTGGTGATATTCCTGAGTGTAGAATTGTTCTATTGAAGGAGATTCGTGATAACGGATATGTCTTCTATTCAAATTACGGCAGTGCCAAGGGTAAAGCGCTTGAGTCCAATCCCAATATTAGTGCCTTGTTTTTTTGGCGGGAACAAGAGCGTCAAGTTCGAATTAGTGGTAAAGTGGTTAAGATCGATGAAAAAGAAAGTAAGTCCTACTTTGAAACGAGGCCATACCTCAGTAAAATAGGGGCCGCAGCTTCAAATCAAAGTCGACCTATTGGTTCACGGAAAGAATTAGAAGAAAAGTTCAATTCGTTCACCTCGAAATATCCAGAGGGTACAGACGTGCCTATGCCTACTGAGTGGGGAGGATATCTGATCATTCCAGAGCGCTATGAATTCTGGCAAGGTAGAGAAGGAAGACTCCACGACCGTTTAGTCTTTGTTTTAGAAGACGGCCATTGGACTATTCAACGCATTCAACCTTAAATACGCGAATAAAAAAAGCCCTCTCCAAACGGAGAGGGCTTTTTATTAAAAGTCCAGTAAAGGATTAGAGCTTACCGTTTAGATCAGCACCAGCCTTAAACTTAGCTACTTTCTTAGCAGCGATTTTGATTACTGCACCAGTCTGTGGGTTACGACCGTCACGAGCTGCACGCTGTGAAACAGAGAAAGAACCGAAACCTACTAGAGATACACGGCCACCGCCTGCTAGTGTAGAACCTACGTTACCAGTAAAAGAATCCAAAGCTGCTTTAGCTTGTGCTTTAGAGATGCCAGCGTCTGCTGCCATTGCGTCGATCAATTGTGCTTTGTTCATTGCAATTAGTTTTTTTAGTTGTTATTAATACGAATGCTTATCAAATATAGACGAAATTTGCTTCTATCCAAGTATTCACGGGGGTTGAGCAAAAAAAAGTTTAGCAAAAATTGTTAATAACTCACATTTGAAGCAAAAGTGAGTACAAACACTTATTAATCAAGGGGTAAAACCGCCACTTTAAGCCCGTTTATGAATGATTTTGCATCCATATTCTTCTTTCCGTTAGGCTTAATCTCAGTGATTTCAACACTTCCATGAGGGTAATCAAGAAATAAACGCTTTTCAGAAACGCGTAAAACTGGTTTTTCGGAGGAATGCGTTCGCGAACAAACTCGTGCCCTCATAAACTTAAAATCTCCATAGTAGGATCCCGGAAAAGGGTTAAGTCCCAAGATTTGTTGTACCAATTCGTCCGGAGCTTTGGACAAATCAAGCTTACTATTGTCTTTATTGAGTTTAGGTGCATGCGTAGCTAGCTCATTATTCTGAGCCTTAGGAATAAGCGAACCAGTAACAAGGCCTTTGACAGTATTTAATACAAGCGCTGGGCCTAATGACATAAGTTCATTATGAAGTTCGCCCGTGGTCATCCCTTCATTTATGGGATGTTCAATCTGTAAAAGCGTACCGCCAGTATCTATTTTCTTGTCCAACAAAAATGTAGTGAGTCCCGTGGAACGGTCACCGTTAATGATTGCCCAATGTATCGGCGCCGCACCTCTATATTTCGGTAATAATGATCCGTGCAAGTTAAATGTGCCTAAGGCAGGCATAGACCAGACTATTTCAGGGAGCATTCTGAACGCCACAACAATAAACAGATCTGCATTTAACGACCGCAGTTCAGTAACAAAGTCTTCATCTTTTAGATTGGTGGGCTGTAAAACCTTGAGGCCATTACTAACGGCACATACTTTAACGGCGCTTTCTCGTAGTTTACGTCCACGCCCTGCAGGCTTATCGGCAACTGTAATGACAGCAGGTATTGTGTAACCGGCTTCTATTAAAGCTTCAAGAGGAGGGACGGCAAATTCAGGCGTTCCCATGTATACAATACGTGTATTAGTTCTTGAGCTCATCAGGGTTGCAATTAAGATCGAACCAAATATCATCAAAAGAATGACCATCTCTTAGCATTTGTTCGATAATCGTGGGATCTGGGTAATGATTGAAAGTACATGCACTGCAAACGTCACAAGACCTATCATCTGTTTGACCGAAGTAATGCGCTATTTGTGTGGTCATGCATTCTTCACTTTTCAAGAAAGCTAGTATCGCATTGGTGCGTTCTTTTTTAGCATTGATATAAGCATCAACAAAAGTGGAAGGAAAGCTTACGTACTTGTCGGCAGGACGCGGTTCTGTGAACTGAATAGCACTTTTGTTATCTGGGGCCTGGTATTCTATCAACCCTTTGGTTTGAAACGAAAGTAACAACTGATCAAAATCAGAAGGGGTTAGCATAGCCATTGCAGCTAAACGTTTTCGATCGAATCTAACGGGTCCATCAACAGCGAGTGGATACATTCTATAGAGGGCCATGAGAACTTCTTTTGATTCCTGAGTAAGGCCATTCCAGTTTTTAGGAGTAGAGGTAAATTTGATTTTAGGAACAGTAAAAGCAGATTCAATGAATTGCCAATAACCTCGTTGCTGTATCAGCTTAATGAAGTTTAGCAACTTCGGAATGGGTAAATCAAATCGTTTGGCTAGATCAACAATATTGAATTCAATCTTTTCCTCTAATCCGCTGCCAATCGCTATTTGATGTTTGCTGCAAAACGATTTATAAAATGCCTCTACAGCCTTGATATCTGGCAATTCTTCGATGCTCTTGTTCAACCTTTCGAAATCGTATTGATTGTAGAGCAAATGTGTATAACCCGTCGCGCCATTTCTTCCTGCACGTCCTATTTCTTGATAGTATCCCTCCAAGGTATCAGGGACATCCCAATGCACAACCCAGCTCACGTCGCCTTTATCTATACCCATCCCAAAAGCAGTCGTAGCTACCATTACTTTGACCTCATTGGCAATCCACGCAGCTTGGTTCTTAATTTTTATGGCGTCATCAACTCCTGCATGGTAGAAACAACTTGCAAAACCTTCATTGGAGAGTAACTTGCTAAGCCCTTCACAGCTTCTTCTAGTCTTTGCATAGATAATCCCCGTCCCTTCAAGTTTCGTTATAAGCCGTAACAACTGCTTTTCCTTATTTGGAGTAAAGTGTCTGTGAAGGATTAAGTTGTCTCTCCGCACAGAACCCTCAAAAACCTTTGCATCGGGGATACGTAACTCTTGAAGTAAATCAGCTTTCACACGTGGTGTAGCAGAGGCTGTTAACGCAATGGTGGGGGTGTTAGGCAGTATTTCCTTGACTTTATGAATATTCAAGTAGGACGGTCGAAAATCGAAACCCCATTGAGAAATGCAGTGTGCTTCGTCAATAGCGATTAATGAAATATCAGCATTGCTCAGGTATTCAAGAAAAAGTGGATTCGACAATCTTTCAGGAGCGAGGAAGGCGAATTTGTATTTGCCATACCTGAGGTTCCTGAATGCCTCATCAAGCTTTCGGACCGAATAAGAGCCTTTGAAGTGGTAGCTTTTGATTCCCCGATGGACCAATCCGTTATGTTGGTCCTCCATGAGTGCAACAAGAGGAGATATTACTAGGGTAGTTCCTGGGTAGATGATTCCCGGTATTTGGTAGCAAATAGATTTGCCACCTCCTGTGGGCAAGAGTCCAATGGTATCTTTTCCAGACAGTATCGAGGTAATGATTTCGCCTTGTAATCCACGGAAATCATCGTAGCCCCAATACTTTTTTAATACCGCCCTTGCTTTGTCTATCATAGCCTATCTAAAATGAAGGCAACGCGCTCTTTTACAGGGATTTTGGGTACTACTACGAGTTCATAGCCTAATTCTTCGTAAGCATCTACAATAAACTTCTCTACCTCCATACAGTCTTCGAGCGTTTCCATACGTTCGCTATCCAACGCGTGTATTTCGGGCCATACTGGCAGCAAGAAGACCTTATCAAAGCGACGTTCATTCATGTCCTTAACCCAACGATCCAATGGCGCTACATTGCCTTTTAAAAGGTAGGCATACGAATCGAGAACAGTACGGTCGTAAAAACTTTTAGTTCCCAACACAGCGCTATCGTATTGCTCATTACGTAAGTTCCACACCACATCGGTGAAGCCCATTAGGTCCTTCCAAGGAAGTATATCACTGCCTTTTTCCAAGCTGTCGCTGATAATATCGCGTGCTTGCTCGTGAAAAACTTGGTGTCCAAGCTCCTCTAATGCTTGGCTTACAGTGGTTTTTCCTGTTGCGGGTGCACCAGTTAATACAATTCTCGTCGTTTTCAATGGGTATGAGATATCTTCGTAGAAGAACAAAAATACTTTTAATGGGCCGATTCCTATACCTATTTCTTTTAGTTGTTATGATGAGCTTTTCCACAAATGGACAAAGCAAATCGGCCATCGCACAATTTCAAAAAGCTAAAGAAGCATTCAAGCAAAACGATGAAGAGAAAGGTTGGGTATATTTAGAAAAAGCCATCAAGAAAGGCGGTGATACCTATTACCAACCTTTGATTTTTGCTGGTGACCGCCGGTTTAAAGAAGGTGATATTCTTGCGTCAATTGAGTACTACGATAGAGCGCTCCAGATTCAAGAGCTTTCTAGTATCCATTTGAAGAAGAGTATTGTTTACAAGTATTCAGGGGAATTTGACTTGGCCATAGCCTCTTACGAGCTTTTTATGCGCACTGCACGCATGTCTAAGGAACGACTAAGAGCTTCGGAATTGGCCTTAGAAAATCTGAAATTTACCAAGCAGAAGTATGAAGAATACAAGGCAGTAGGCGCTCCTTTGGAAGTAGTAAAACTGGTGTTTAGCGACGAAAAAATGGAATATTTTCCTTCGCCGACTGGAGACGATCAAAAGTTGCTTTTTACTGCGCGTATGCTTCAGGATGGTGCTCCGACTGACGAAAATCTGTTCGTTGCCGAGCGCTCAGGAGCTGGTTGGGAGAGCAGGTCTAGGCCTGTTTTAGGGCGTGTAAACACTCGTGTAAATGAGGGGGCTTCTAGTATTAGCGCCGATGGAGAGTTTATGGTGTTCACAGCTTGTAACAGACCAGACGGTGTAGGGAGTTGTGATTTGTACTACAGCTATTACGATCCCATAAGAGGGTGGGGGTTCCCAGAATTGCTTCCAGGAAAAATAAATACCAAGAGGTGGGAGAGTCAACCTTCGTTAGGGCCGGATGGCACGACCCTTTACTTCGTTCGAGGTTCGCACAGTCAAGCCGAAGATTTAGATATCATGGTGGCTTATAAAGATGATGAAGGGGTGTGGTCTTCCATAGAAAAGTTGCCTTCACAAGTAAATTCATCAGGTCGTGAGCGCAGTCCATTTATACACTTTGACGGGAAAACGTTGTACTTTGTCTCTGAGCGCAGTCCATCTATTGGAGGATCCGATTTCTTCATGACCACAAGGCTTTCGGATTCCACTTGGTCAAACGCAGAAAACTTGGGTTTTCCCTTGAATAGTTTCTCTGATGAATTCTCATTAGTAGTAAATGCAGCTGGAACCCACGGATACTTAAGTTCAAATCGGGGAAAGGATATCGTTCCGCAGCAGGATGCCATGACTGAAATGGACTTGTATGAGTTTGCCCTCCCTGAATACATGAAACCTGAGCAGCAATTTTTCAAGGATTTTGTTGTCGTTCATGCGGACACCCGTGTTCCATTGGGTTTAGCTAATGTTAAACTTAAAGGACCCGAAGACAAAGAAGTTTTTACAGGAACCAGTTCCAAAAATACGGGCCTGGTTCGAGCCATGCATAAAGGAGGTGATGAGTTACGTGTAAGTGCTTACAAAAGAGGCTTCTTACCTTATTCAGCAATCGTAGCTAAGGCCGATTTAATGGATGCATCGAAGGTGTATGAATTGCCTCTAGTTCCAACAAAATCATCGGATTCATTTGTTTTAAGGAATCTACTTTTTGATACGGATAAGAGCGAATTGCTTCCGGCTAGTGAGCAAGAATTAAGACTATTAAAAAAGCTCCTCACAGATAATCCAGAGCTAAATGCAACCATTATAGGCCATACCGACAACCAAGGTGGAAAAAGTTATAATCAGAGGCTGAGTGAAGACCGGGCTATGGCTGTATTGCTGTGGTTAGTTGATGAAGGAATTGATGCTTCTAGATTGATGGCTCAAGGAAAAGGCATGAAAATACCGATCGCTTCTAACGATACAGAGAAGGGAAGGGCACTAAACAGACGAACTGAAATTAAATTGCGTTAGCCGCCGTACTTATCCTTCCATATTGCCTTTTGCTGAGCACTGATTTGCTGCTCTTTAGCATTATCTGCAGGAGACCATAATACATGTCCTTGAATCTCATTTGGTAAATATTCTTGGTGAGCAAAACCTCCCTGATAATCATGGGGATATAGATAGCCTTTGCCGTGGCCCAAATCCTTGGCGAGTGCACTTGAGGCATTTTTAAGGTGATCTGGAACTTCAAGGTTCCCCGTTTGCTGAACCAATTTTTGCGCCTTGCCAATGGCCGTGTAAGCACTGTTTGATTTTGGTGAAGTTGCCAAATAGATGGTACACTGGCTCAAGATAATTCTGCTTTCTGGCCAGCCTACACGCTCCACAGCACTAAAAGTTTCATTGGCGAGCATTAATGCGTTTGGATTGGCTAAACCAATATCCTCTGCGGCGGAAATGATTAATCTACGCGCAATAAACTTCACATCTTCACCGCCTTCGATCATTCGAGCGAGGTAGTACACCGCAGCTTGTGGGTCGGAGCCTCTAATAGATTTGATGAATGCTGAAATGACATTATAATGCTCATCACCGCCTTTGTCGTAACGAATCTGTGCATTACTCAAGACATTTTGAGCGAATTCTTCGTCAATAGGGATGCCCGATTTTCCATGCTGAAAACAGAGCTCAACTAGATTGTATAGCTTCCTTGCATCACCCATACTTTGGCGAATCAAGAAATCATGCGCGGTTATCTTGAGGTCTTTTTGTGATGCAAAATCGGTCGAATTCGACAGATCAATCATCTTGGTAAGATCTTCCTTAGAATGGGAATTCAATACATACACTTGCATCCTGGAAAGTAATGCAGCATTTATTTCAAAAGATGGGTTTTCAGTAGTAGCACCAATGAGCGTGATCCAACCTCGTTCCACAGCGTGGAGCAGACTATCTTGTTGGCCTTTATTGAAACGATGTATCTCATCAATAAAGAGAATAGGGCGCTTACTGTCAAATAGGCTCTTCTTTTCAGCGGTTGCGAGCACTTCACGCACATCTTTGACACCAGCGCTTACTGCGCTCAGTTGATATAAAGGCGCTTCTAGTTCTTTTGCCAATAGCAAGGCTAGCGTTGTTTTTCCCACTCCTGGTGGTCCCCAAAGGACGATTGAGGGTAATCTGCCGATGTCTAAGCTTCGGCGCAATGCGCCATTTTGACCTACGAGGTGTTCTTGGCCTAAATATTGGTCCAATGTCTGTGGTCGAAGCTGTTCTGCAAGCGGTTTCATAACTCGAAAGTAACTATCTTTTCGCTATGTCGGAATGGAGTAAATATGGAATTCATAAGGGTCTGTTCTTATGGCCTGGTTTATGGGTACTTACGGCATGGCTCATCTTTGCTTTTGAGCATGCTTCTGGTAACTCACTGAGTGCTCATGGATTAATACCGGGAAGCTTAGGAAATTGGTACGGAGCACTCACTTTTCCTTGGTTGCACGGTGATTTGAATCA
>DJCX01000002.1 GCA_002430755.1 Flavobacteriales bacterium UBA5939
GGAATACAACTCAATGCAATACAGTAATGAGATTTCTAACCTGAGCGCCAAGGCAGATTCTGTAGAGTTGTCTTCTAAAGAGAAGAAAGCATTAGCACGTGCTCAAAAGACGTTGCCGAACTACGATAAAGTTCAGAGCAACATCGAGAAGGCGTTGTCTCCATTGTTAACGTGCGAGAAACTTGCAGTTATCTACAACGAAGAGAAATTCAACGAGCACCAAGACGACGTAGAGTGGTTGAAGCGCGCAGCGAAGATGCTTCAGAAAGAGCGTGAAGGAGAGGACGGCGAAATGGCAAGCTGCACGGACAACCCTGTATTCTTGTTGATCGCTGAGCGTCTATACTCTTTGGAGCCTTCTGCAGGTGCTGCACGTTCTATGGCAAAACTAGGTGTTCGCAAGAGTGACTGGGCGATGGCGAAGAAGTACTACACGGAAGCTATTGATCAGGAAGAGGATTTGCGCAAGACTGCAGACGATTACATGGGGCTAGCGTATGTAAACAACAAGATGGGTGCGATGTCTTCAGCGAAGAGCAACTGTTTGAAAGCAGGACAGCTTCGTAAAGATTGGGGGAACCCGTATTTGTATTTGGCAACATTGTATGCTGATGCTGCAGGTCAATGTGGTTCAAACGCTGTTGAGAAAAATGCTGTGTACTGGGCAGCAATCAACAAGCTAAGCTATGCACGCAGCATTGACCCAACCATCGCAGATAAAGCGTCTAAATTGATCGCTGCATACAGCGCAGCAGTACCGGATAAAGGTGTAGCGTTCCAGCTTGGCTTTAAAGAAGGTGATCAGATCAACATCGGATGTTGGATCAATGAAACAGTAAGTGTGAAGTTCTACTAAACACTAGACAATAAATTTTGTGAACTCCCCGAGGCGCGAGCCTCGGGGAGTTTTTTTTCGCCTACATTTGAAAGGATAATTGACAGCACTAGCATTGTACAGGAACCTTCAACATATTGTTTCTTTCGCCCTCGTTTTGCTTGCGTTTTCTTCGTGTACCAACGACGAGAACGTTGTTGAGGAAATCAATGCGCCGCTCGTCAATTATCCCCTGAACGAACAACGTCATGCCAACATCGTCTACAGCGATAGTGGCATAAATATCCTTGAAATTGATGCTGCCTTAGTGCAGGATTACGGCAATATGGAGCCGCCATATGTATTTTTCGGAGGGGGACTAAACGTGCGCTTTTACAATGGTCCAGAGATGAGCTCGACGGTGATGACGGCAGATACTGCGCACCAGGATAAGAAAAGTGATCTATGGGCGATTGGCGGTAATGTTATAGTGCGCAACGGAAAAGGTGAGCGAATGCTGACTGAACTTCTGTTCTGGGATAAGAAAGAGGAACGCTTGTATACGGATAAGAAAGTGACCATAGAAACCGAAGGGCAGTTGATCACTGGTTTAGGTTTCGAGGCCGATCAAGAATTTAATAATTACCGAATCTTTAAGGTTCAAGGTGAAATCACAGTAGACGATGAATAAAGCAATGCGCGTAGTAGAACTTCTATGGCTCGCGGTGGCAGCCGTGAGTGCTGTTGAGGTATATATGGGGTGGGGCGATTGGAACCGAACGATTAAGTTTTCTCTGTTCTTAGGGGCAGCTGTCTTTATGTATTTCTTGCGCCGAAAAGGCCGTTTGAAGCAGATGAATAAATAGTGCAAATCACCACGATCATAATAGCATCCATTCTGTTTTCGGCCCTGTTCTCAGGGTTGGAAATGGCGTATTTGAGCATCAACAAACTTCATGTTGAGCTTGAACGTCAGAAAGGCGGCTGGAATTACCGTGTTTTGGGTTATTTGATTGACCGACCAGCAGCATTCATTGCGGCAATATTGGTCGGAAATAATGTAGCGTTGGTCCTATACGGGAACTACATGCATCAGTTCATGGAGCCTTATTTTGAGCAGTGGTCTGCATTTGATTACCTGGTTCTGCTCGCGGAAACCTCCATTTCAACGATCATTATCCTCGTCTTTGCGGAGTTTTTACCAAAGACGGTTTTCCGGCAAAACGCCGAAGGGCTCATGAAGGTATTGAGTGTTCCTGCGTACTTAATTTTCTGGGTACTGCGAGCACCGAGTGCCCTTCTTTTGGGTGTGAGCCAATTCTTCTTAAAGTACATCTTTAGAATTGAGGCAGAAGAAGAAAGCAATGACTTTGGACGAGTGGAATTGGACCATTACGTCAGAGAACGCGTACCCAATACCGTTGAGGGAGATGAAGAGGTTGATCCGGAATTGGAAATCTTTAAGAATGCCTTAGAATTTCCAGAAACTAAGGCAAGAGAATTCATGATTCCACGCACGGAAATTGAAGGTATTGAGGTCAATACCGATTTGAAGGAGGTACATACTTTGTTTATCGAAAGCGGCTATTCCAAGCTTCTTGTATTTGATGAAAATATCGATAAGATTATTGGTTACGTGCATGCATTCGAGCTCTTTCGTCGCCCCGAGAACCTCCAGCGCGTATTGCGTCCGGTGAGTTTTATCCCGGAGAGCATGAGGGCGGATGAGATTTTGAATCTATTTACCAAGGAAAAGCGCAATATCGCGATAGTCTTAGACGAGCACGGAGGGACGAGCGGTATGATCACCCTGGAAGATGTCATTGAGGAGATATTTGGCGAAATTGAAGACGAACACGATGCGGAAGCGCTTTTAGAGAAAGAAGTACGTCCCAACGAGTGGTTGTTTTCGACTCGACTAGAGGTTAGCGATATCAATGAAAAGTGGGGATTAAATATTCCTGAAAGTGAGAATTACAACACCTTAGGAGGGTACATTTTAGATGTGCACCAGAGCATCCCAACCAAGGGCACGGTCGTGCGAAGTGACCAATACTTATTCATCGTAGAAAAAACTACGTCCAATAGGCTCGAAGAGGTGCTTGTAAAGGCCATTTAATTGGCTCAAAATCTTATATTCGCAGACTCATCACAATAATTGCATAGTAATGGCAACAATTGAACGCATTAGACAACGCTCAGGTTTATTGATCGTTGTAGTGTTTGTAGCACTTTTGGCATTCTTACTTGGCGACTTGTTTAAGTCGGGAGGTTCGAAGTTTTTTGGAGATCC
>DJCX01000127.1 GCA_002430755.1 Flavobacteriales bacterium UBA5939
TTCTCGCCCAATGCGCCAGTGCCTCCATTACCGGGAGCAATGAACAATTTGTCGCATTTCGCGCTTTGAGAAATCTTGTGTGATAAAGCATGTTCGCGGCCGCCTGAGCCCAATACCAATACATTCATGATAACGTGATTAAGCCGCAAAAATAACCCGAAATAGTGGGTTAATAAAGGTCCAATTCAATTAAGACTCGCGTGCGTACAGCCAAGCTGCAAACTCGCGCAAAGGCGCCAATCGTTCCGCATCCACACTCACCTTATCCAATGCCTCAAGACTTAAGGCGTAGTAGTGGTCAATCTGCTCTTTAGCGTAGGTATCCACTGCCAATATTTTATACAACTCTTGGAAGCTGTGCACTTTGTCTTCATTTGGCTCCATACTGCTGTACGAAGAAAAGTCTATGCCTTGTAGAGCAGCGCGACGCTGCGCTTCAATCCACAACAAGGTTTTCTTATTGCTCAGGATATCACCACCTACTTGCTTTCCGAACTTCTCCGGATCACCGTACACGTCCAAATAATCGTCTTTAATCTGGAACGAGGTACCGAGCAATAGCGCAAACTGGTACAGCGCATCTGCATCTTCCTTAGAACCACCCCCGACGAGGGCACCAACTTTCATAGCGCAACCGAGCAAGACTGAAGTCTTGAACTGAATCATTTTAATGTAGGTATCGGCTTCTACCTCGTCCATGGTCTCAAAGTCCATGTCCATCTGCTGACCCTCACAAACTTCAAGCGCCGTCTGAGAGAAAGTGCCAAGTACCTCAGGAAGAATGGTAGGATCACACTGCGCAATGTATTGGTAGGCTTTCACGAGCATACCGTCACCACTTAAGATGCCTACGTTTTCGTCCCATTTGATATGTACCGTGGTCTTGCCGCGGCGCAATGGCGCAGCATCCATGATGTCGTCGTGGATCAAGGAGAAATTGTGAAACAACTCAATGGCCATTGCTTGTGGCATCGCCTTAGCTGGATCGCCATAAATCTGGGCACCCATGAGCGATAGAATCGGTCGTAAACGCTTACCGCCCAACTGCATGATATAATGCATCGGATCATAAAGCTTGGCAGGAGCTTCTCCCAAGTTCAAGGTATCGATCTCTTTCTGGAAAAGTGATTGTAAGGCGGCGAGGTTCTTCATGTTATTTGAGCAATTTCAGTAGGTACTTACCGTACCCGCTCTTAACGAGTGGCTCCGCAATTTGTTTAAGTTGCTCCGCATCAATGAAGCCTTGCTCGTAGGCAATCTCTTCGATACACCCCACTTTCAATCCCTGGCGCTCCTCGATAACCTCAACGAACTGACCGGCTTGTTGAAGGCTGGCAAAAGTACCGGTATCTAACCACGCCGTTCCGCGGTCCAACACCCCTACTTCTAGTTCGCCCCATTCTAAATATTGCTTGTTGACGTCTGTAATTTCCAGCTCACCGCGCGGCGATGGCTTGAGGTTTTTAGCAATCTCAACGACTCTATTGTCGTAGAAATACAATCCAGGAACTGCGTAATCGCTCTTTGGCTCCGCTGGCTTCTCTTCAATAGAAAGTGCCTTCATGTTGCCGTCAAATTCGACTACACCGTAACGCTCCGGATCGCTCACGCGGTAGGCAAATACCACACCGCCTTTGGGATCCTTACTCGCTTGAAGCACGTTTGCCATAGACGAACCGTAAAAGATGTTGTCTCCTAAAATGAGGGCAACGCTATCATCACCAATGAACTCCTCGCCCAAGATGAAAGCTTGTGCTAACCCTTCAGGGTTTTCCTGGATGGTATAGGTAAACTCACAACCTAATCTAGATCCATCGCCCAATAATTTTTGGAATAAGGGCGCATCGTGTGGCGTGGTGATGATCAAAATCTCACGGATGCCTGCTTGCATCAATGTGCTCAGCGGGTAATAAATCATGGGCTTGTCGTACACCGGCATCAACTGCTTGCTTACCGAAAGCGTCAATGGATGTAATCTAGTGCCGGAGCCTCCAGCGAGGATAATGCCTTTCATGGTTATTCTTTTTCTGTGTCGGTTTCTTCGTCTACTTCTGAATCGTAAATATCGAGGATATTATCGCTAAGGTCATTTTTTCCTAACCATTTGTCCATGGTAAGTAGGAAAGAAGGCAAGAGAATGAGGTTGCTCATCATAGCGACGAGCAGGGTAATCGAGGTTAAGAGACCTAGTGCTTGTGTTCCACCAAAACCTGAGGTCATAAATACTGAGAAGCCACAGAACAGTACGATAGACGTGTAGAACATACTCAGACCGGTCTCCACAATGGAGCTCTTCACGGCCCATTTAATGTTCCAATTATTGGCTTTTAATTCTTGTTTGTATTTGGCCAAAAAGTGCAAACTATCATCAACTGAAATACCGAAAGCAATGCTGAATACCAAAATGGTCGACGGCTTCAGTGGAATGCCGAAGTGTCCCATAATTCCAGCAGTGAATAACATTGGAATGAGGTTAGGGATCAAGCTGACCAGCACCATTCTCCAACTCATAAACAGCAAGGCCATAATAATTGAAATAGCCACCACCGCAAGACTCAGAGAGAGGATCAGGTTATTAATCAGGTAGGTGGTAGATCGAATGAATTTGATAGACGCTCCAGTAACCACTACATCATAGCGTGCACCCGGGAACACACGCTCTACCATATCATTGATCTTCGCGGTCAGTGCACGCATCTCGGGCGTACCGAGATCGGCCATCTGCACAGTAATTCTAGCCTTTTGCCCGTTTGGCGTTACCATGGAACTTGCTAAGCCCGTTTCGTCCTTAGCATCACGCGGCATGTAGGTCAGTAGCCACTGCTGCTCGCTTCGTGTAGGCAACTCGTAAAGGTCCGGGTTTCCAAACATTACCCCCTGTTTCGCGAACTTCACAGCATCCACCAAAGAGACGGCTCTACTTAGTTCAGGCAGGGTAGCCAATGAATCTTGAAGCTGCTCGATGCGTCGAAGCGTACTGAGTTTTTCAACGCCGCCCTCGCGCTTAGTATCAATGATGATGTCTACCGGGATAACGCCACCGAACTTACTCTCAAAGTACTTGACGTCCTTGTACATTTCCTTGCCCTTGTTGAAATCGGCAGTAATGTTACCGGCCGTTTCAATCTTGGTCATCCCGTAAATACTCAAACCAACAATAGCAATGGTAATGCTGTAAACGATGTTGCGTCTATGTTCAACGGTATCGTCTAGGAAATCTAGGAAGCCGACCAACCAACTGACGTCAAAGTGACTGAGGTGACGCTCTTTTGGTGGGCTGACATAGGAATAGATAATCGGAATGAGCAAAAGTGAAATCAAGAAGACCACCATGATACTCAAAGAACTCACCAAGCCAAATTCAACGAGGTTTTGACTGTCTGTTAAGATAAATGCGGCGAACCCAAGGGCGGTTGTCGTGTTGGTGATCAATGCGATGTAACCGACCTTCTTGATCACGCGCTGAATGGCCAAAATCTTATTGCCGTGCTTCTTGTACTCTTGATGGTATTTGTTGATCAGATAAATACAATTGGGTACACCGATAACGATAATCAGTGGTGGGATAAGAGAGCTAAGCATCGTGATGCCGTATCCTAACATGCCCATGATGCCAAGTGAGTACACAACGCCTAAAAGCACAACCAACGAAGAGATGGCTGTCGCACGCAAGCTCTTTAAAAACA
>DJCX01000137.1:0-1270 GCA_002430755.1 Flavobacteriales bacterium UBA5939
TCTGGGATTGACGGACGACAAAACGGAAAGAATTGTATTCAACGAGATTACCAAAACAGCCATTCTACGCGCTGTTGAGAATCCAAGAAAGATTAATAAAGAGCTCGTTGATGCACAGCAGGCACGCCGCGTACTTGACCGTTTGGTGGGGTACGAGTTGAGCCCGGTGCTTTGGAAGAGTATTCAACGTGGATTGAGTGCGGGCCGCGTTCAGAGTGTGGCCGTACGCTTGATCGTAGAGAAAGAGCGTGAGATTGAAGCACACGTTCCTTTGGCTAGCTATAAAGTGAGCGGAATCTTCACAGATGGAAAGATTAGCTTCAAAGCTGAATTGGCCAAAAATCTACCTACGAAAGAAGAAGCACAGGCCTTCCTATCGAAATGTGTGGGTGCAGAATATAAAGTGGAGTCTGTGGACAAGCGCCCAGGTAAACGATCGCCTGCAGCACCATTCACAACCTCAACCTTGCAACAAGAGGCGAGCCGTAAGTTGGGTTACAGCGTAAGTCAAACGATGACCCTAGCACAGCGCTTGTACGAAGCTGGACACATCACTTACATGAGAACCGACAGCTTTAACTTGAGTAACGATGCCCTTGCTGGCATTGCTGCCCATGTTCAGGCACAGTACGGCGACAACTACCACCAAGCGCGTAAATTCAATACCAAAAGCAAAGGTGCACAAGAGGCACACGAAGCGATCCGTCCAACCAACTTTAGTAAGAATATTGCGGGTGCGGATGATCGTCAGAAAAAACTATACGATCTCATCTACAAGCGCACGATCGCCTCACAGATGGCCGAAGCGCAGCTTGAAAATACGACCATTAAACTTTCGAATACCAATGCACCGGATACGCAGAACTTTACTGCTCGTGGTCAGGTGATCACGTTCGACGGTTTCATTCGCGTGTATCAAGAAGGTACTGACGATGAAAATACAGAGCAGCTCGACGGTCAATTGCCGGCCGTGGTTGAAGGCGATGTACTTCGATCTGACGAAATCACAGCGACAGAGCGCTTTACCAAGCACGTTCCTCGTTACACCGAAGCTTCGTTGGTAAAGAAATTAGAAGAGTTAGGTATAGGACGTCCGTCTACTTACGCTCCAACAATTTCAACCATCCAGAAGCGTAAATATGTGGTCAAAGAGTCGCTCGAGGGCGAATCTAGATCCTTTAAAATCTTCAGTGCAACCGCCGATGGCGTGGCGCAGAAGGAGGGCAAAGAGAATTACGGTGCAGACAAAAACAAATTGTTCCCAACGGAT
>DJCX01000137.1:1561-7511 GCA_002430755.1 Flavobacteriales bacterium UBA5939
AAACAAATTGTTCCCAACGGATATCGGACGTGTGGTGACCGACTTCTTGCTTGAGCATTATGGCTTAATCATGGATTACCAGTTCACTGCAAAAGCCGAACAAAACTTTGATACTGTTGCCGCGGGACAAAAAGGATGGCAAGAAAGCATTAGCGATTTCTACAGTGAATTCCACCCATTGATCGAAAATGCCCCGGCAGGAGCACGTGCTGCAAGTCGTTTACTCGGAGAAGAGCCTGGAACTGGCGAACCGGTCTATGTGAAATTGGCCCGCTATGGATTCGTATTCCAATTCGGTGATGGCGACGAAGAAACCAAGCCAAGATTTAAGAAACTCCCACAAGGTGTGGGCTTCTATGACGCTACCCTTGAAATGGCACTGCGTAAAGAGGTGCTCCCTCGTACAGTAGGTTCTTACCAAGACATGGAGGTAAAAGCCAATGTGGGTCGCTACGGTCCCTACGTGATGTGGAACAAGAAATTCTTCAGCTTGACCGAAGACACCCCTGAAGAGGTGAGCATCGAAAAAGCGATTGAAATCATTGAGGCTAAGCAAAAAGAAGCTGCAAACAATATCATCGCGGAGTTTACCGATGAGCCTGTGATTCAAATCTTGAAAGGACGCTACGGTCCATATATCAAGAGTGGCGGTAAAAATTTCAAAATCCCAAAGGATACAGAACCTGAGACTTTAGATCGAGCAGCTTGTGAAGAACTTATTGCTGCAGGGCCTACAAAAAGGAGAGCAAAGCGCAAATAAGGGGGTAAATTGACCACGTTAAAAAAGATGTAGCGTGGAATATTTAAGTCCTGTACCTGAAAGTGTTCTTTCCAAACTACCGGTTTTAGAGCCTGGCCAGTTGGGCCAAAAGATTCAACGACACACTGAGATTGACGGTCTGCCCTCGCTCGATGGTGTTAAGGTCGTTATTGTAGGTGTACAAGAAGACCGTCGTGCGTACCGAAACACCGGATGTGACACCGCAGCGGACCACATACGTCCGTTCTTGTACCAACTGCATCAAGGCACTTGGAACTTCAAGATTGCCGATATGGGCAATATCTATCGTGGGGAACGCCATGTGGACAGCATTCTACTGCTTCAGGATTTTTGTGAAAAGATGCTCCGCAAGGGCATTATCACCATTACCATTGGAGGGTCTCAAGACTTGACCTACGGCAATTACCGGGCCTACGATAAGCTTGAAAAAATGGTCAATGTGGTGGCCATAGATTCACGTTTGGACGTGGGAAGTGAAGGCCGCGATCTCGACCATCAAAGCTATGTGAGTCATCTTGTTTTGCAAGAACCACACAACCTGTACAATTTCACAAACATTGGCTATCAAACGTATTTCAACAGCCCCGATGAAATTGCACTGATTGAGAATTTATTCTTTGAGGCCGTGCGATTGGGCGAAGCACAAGCGAGCATCCCAAATACAGAACCGCTCCTTCGAGAAGCTGACCTTGTTAGCGTCGATATTAATGCCGTTCGACAGAGCTACAACCCGGGTACATTTTATACATCCCCCCATGGTTTTTCTGGAAACGAGTTTTGCGCAATGCTCCGGTATGCAGGCATGAGCGATACAGTTAGCCAGCTCGGTATGTTTGAATACAATCCACGTTACGATCAGCGCGGACAAAGTGCCCACCTCTGTGCGCATGCACTGTGGTATTTCTTTGAAGGCATCTCTCTTCGCTTCGGGGATTTCCCGATTGGCTCTAGGGTAAATTATGAGAAATACAGCGTCCTGATCGACGATGATGATGTTCTCGATTTTTACAAAAGTCCAAATAGTGGCAGATGGTGGATTGAGATTCCAAAAGGCGAGTTTCAATCGGACCGATTCGCACTAGTACCTTGTAGTCATGACGATTATCTCGAAGCAATGCAGGGAAAAATTCCAAAACGTTGGTGGAAAGCGCAGCAGAAAGCCTGATAACTCTAGAAAAAAAGTGTTGTTCGCACGGGAATTTTTCTATCTTTAGCGACGATCAAAAGACGTTAGCGCTTTAACACATGAGAAAAACCCGCCTTGCTTTGTTTGCAATGCTCTGTTCATCAGCCCTTTGGGCACAGCAAGATGTGCAGTTTACGCAGTTCGCGAACAATAAGATTTTCTACAATCCTGGAGTCATCGGCTCTGGAGATGCGATTTGTCTATCGGCTGCACACCGTTCGCAGTGGGTAGGATTCGATAATGCACCTACAACTCAAAATTTTAATGCCAACGTACCGCTCGATGTAATCGGAGGTGGTTTGTCATTGAACTTCACAAATGACATGATTGGTTTCTTCCAAGACGTTACGGCGGGTATCGGCTATGGTTACCAAATGTCACTTGCAGGTGGTTCATTAGGTTTGGGTCTTCGTGTGGATTTCAGAAACAAAGCGATGAACTCAGGAGTATGGGCACCGCCTCAAACGATGAATGACCCTTCTCTAGTGCTTAACAATCCGAACAACACCTCAATGGCAACAGATTTAAGCTTCGGTGCGTATTACACCAACTCAAATTGGTACGCGGGTTTAAGTAGCACTCGTTTGATTGAAACGAAGGATATCCTCCAGAGCGCGACAGGTTCGCAGATGGCTCAGATTCGCGGACAGAGACATTACTACCTCATGGGTGGTTATGATATCGACCTTCAAAACGGTTTCATTTTGCAACCAGCAATGATGATTAAAACCGATTTTGTTACGACGCAGTTCGACCTAAATGCAGCGGCAACATATAATAATCAGATTTGGGGTGGCGTTACCTATCGTGTATACGATGCTTTATCGATCATGGCAGGTTACCAAATCACCAAAGATCTTCGAGCAACGTACTCGTATGATTTAACAACTTCTAGTTTGAGAACATCAAGCAGCGGTTCACACGAAATCATGATGAGTTACTGCTTTACTATTGAAATACCACCTAAAGAAAAAGGGAGCTACAGAAACCCTATATTTTTGTAATATAGCCCCTTCCTAAAAATGAGAACACAGTTGAAAGCAAATACAGTTATGAAAAAGTTCCTCCTTGGACTTGTATCAGTAGCCTTTTTGGCTTCTTGTGGAAGTAACGATCATGGTGAATTGGTCGGCGTTCAAGACCGTCCAACATGGTATCCTAGCGAGCCTTATGGAATGGTGTACATTCCTCAAGGTAGCTTTACTATGGGTAACCACGATGAGGATGTGCCGTATGCATATACCGCTCCTGCAAAAACAGTGAGTATTCCAGCATTCTACATGGATCAAACCGAAATCACTAACAATGAATACCGTCAGTTTGTAAACTGGGTAAAGGATTCTATCGCAAGAACTCGCTTGGCTGAAGGACTTGTTGAGGATTTCGAATACATTGATCTCGCTGAAATGGAAGATCCAACGTTCTTCCAAGAGTACGTAGCATTGAACTATCCTGATAGCATGATGCGCCGTCTGGACTGGGATCCGTATTTAGAGTGGGACAAAAACCGCTACCCTTCAGCTGAATATACTGAAGTTGTAGAAAGCATGTACCTCGCTCCTGAAGAGCAGTGGTTGGGTTACCGTCACTTAGATACTCGTCAGTTGAACTACACATACTACTGGATCAACAAGCAGAAGGCTGCTTCTAAGTTGAACCGTGTTGAGTTCGATTACAAAGATGAAGATGGTGATGGTGAGTTATTCAGCTACCGTGATTACATCAAGGATACGCAAGCAGAAAGTGATCGTGCGTCTTTCTTCGAGAAAGAAACAATTAATGTATACCCAGACACGCTTGTTTGGATCCACGATTTCACATATTCATTTAACGAGCCAATGCACGACAAGTACTTCTGGCATCCTGCATACGATGAATACCCAGTTGTGGGTGTAAGCTGGAGACAAGCACGTGCGTTTGCAAACTGGAGAAGCAAATACCGTCGCGACTATTTGAAGCGTTCAGGTGAACTTATAGAACATGACTTCCGTCTACCGACAGAAGCAGAGTGGGAATACGCTGCTCGCGGTGGTGAAGAACTTACGACATACCCGTGGGGTGGTCCTTACGCTACCAACAGTGCTGGTTGTTACCTCGCCAACTTTAAACCACGCCGTGGTAATCTAACGGCAGATGGTGGTTTCTACCCTGTGAAAACGACGGCTTACTCACCAAACGGTTACAACCTATACTGTATGTCCGGTAACGTTAGTGAGTGGACTTCCACAGCCTTCGATGTACAGTCTTACGCTTTCGGTAGCGACGTTGCGACTGAATTCCAGTACAATGCGTACGAAGAAGAAAGTGAAACTATGAAGCGTAAAGTGATTCGTGGTGGATCTTGGAAGGACGTAGCTTACTTCCTGCAGCTTGGTGCTCGTGATTACGAATACCAAGACACAGCAAAAAGCTACATTGGATTTAGAACAGTACAAAGTTTCTTAGGTAGAGACCTAAAGGACTTTTAATAACAATATAACCCTAATAACAAACTTAACTCTCAAGATTATGGCTTTAATTGATGTAAATGGAAAGCGCTTCAAAAACTTTATGGCGAAGCTCTATGGTATTGGTGCGGCAGTAGTAATTACTGGTGCGATGTTTAAGATCATGCACTGGGAAGGAGCGAACATCATGCTTGTTGTAGGTTTGACTACAGAGGCTGTAATCTTCATGTTCTCTGCATTCGAGAAACCAGCAGCGGATTACGACTGGACATTGGTATACCCTGAACTAGCTTCTGCAGACGGCGATCGTGCACTTTCAGTTACAGAGCAACTAGACAATGCTTTGGAAAACGGTGGTGTTGATGCTGCTCTTATCGAGAGACTAGGAGAAGGTATGCGTTCTTTAAGTGAGACTGCGGGTAGCCTAAGTGGTGCTGTTGATGCTGCAGGTGCAACTGCTGCTTATTCAGAGCAATTGAGCACAGCGGCAACGCACATGGAAAGTTTGAATGCACTATACTCTGTTCAACTAGAAAACACTACAGCTCAGGTAGAGCGTCAAAACGACGTTATGGAGAAATTGGCTGCTGCTTCAGGCAACGCTACAGATCTTGCTTCTGAGTTGGCTTCGTTGAAAGGAAACCTAGAATCATTAAATAGCGTTTACGGCGGTATGTTAACTGCAATGGGCAAGTAATCTTACCCGATACGATTTAACTTACTATAACCGTAAAATCCTAGACAAATGGCAGGAGGAAAATTAACACCGCGTCAGAAAATGATCAACATGATGTATCTCGTGTTGACTGCGCTTCTCGCTCTTAACGTGAGCCGTGAAGTAATGGACGCTTTCTACGAAGTAATGGTGAGCCAAGAGGCATCTATTGAAACAGTAGAAAAACAAAATTCAAGTATCTACACGGCATTTGAGGCTGCAGCAGCTGAAAACCCAGTGAAAGCTGGCCCGTGGAGAGACAAAGCAAATGATGTGAAATCGCGTTCAGCTGCACTTTACCAGCAGATTGAAGACCTCAAAAGAGGTGTGATTGAAGCTTCTGGAGGTGCGGACGAAGAAAGTGGCGATCCAAACAAGCCACAGAAAATGGACGATTTGGAAGCTTCACCAAACTACTTCCTTATTCAAGGTAATGGTGCAAAGCTTAAAGCAGCACTGGCTGACTACCGCGAATTCATGAAAACTGAGGCAGAAGGAAATGACCTTCTGATGAACTCTCTTGATGGAACTTTTGACTTAAGTGATCACAAGCACGACGGTACAACGATCAGTTGGGAACAACACAAGTTTGAGCACTTCCCGCTCATCTCTGTACTTACCTTCTTGACTAAAATGCAAAGTGACGTTCGTACTTCTGAGGCAAACGTTATTGACTACTTGCAAAAGAACATTACCGCTACAGATTTGAAATTTACTGGTGTACGCACCGTGGTAATGCCGAAAAGTACATTCGTTACGAAAGGTGATGAGTATGAGGCTGATGTTTTCTTAGCAGCCTTTGACGATACTCAAAATCCTAC
>DJCX01000137.1:7786-15271 GCA_002430755.1 Flavobacteriales bacterium UBA5939
GTACGTTTCCCAGCAAACCGTGTAGGCGAAACTACATGGAACGGTGAAATCAAACTCGTTCAAAACGGTGAGGAGAAAATATTCCCTGTGGAAGGCTCATTTAATGTTGCCCCTCCTAGTGTAGTTATCTCTCCAACCAAGATGAACGTTCTTTACCGTGGTGTAGATAACCCGTTGGAAATTTCTGTTCCGGGTGTTGATCCTTCAAACTTGATTGTATCAGGTACGGGCGTTAAGAAATCAGGCAACGGCTACATGGCTGATGTTACTCGTAACAAAGGTGGAGAGCTTAAGATTTCTGTGAGCGTGAGAGAAGGCGACAAGACTAAAAACATGGGAAGCAAAGTATTCCGTGTGAAAAATCTTCCAGATGCTGCGGGCTCAATCTTTGGTAAGACTGAAGGACTTATGTCTGCTAACCTTATCAAGAAAGCCAAAGTAGAAGCGAAGTTCAACAACTTTGACTTTGAGCTTCCTTTGAAAGTAACGAGCTTCCAAATTATTGTACCTCCTTTCGCTCCTATCGATTGTAAAGGAAATACGTTGAATTCTAATGCACGTGCTGCCTTAGATAAAGCAAAACCAGGTACACCTGTAATTATTAGAAATATTCGTGCGAAAACTGGTAAAGGCATCAAGCCGAAAGTTGCGCCGATTACTATTGACTTGAACTAAGATGTTGAAATTAAGAACCTTTGTATTTGCAGCATTCACTGTAGCATTGTCATTCGGCACTGCTGAAGCGCAAATTCTAGATCCATCAGACGACGGTATTGTTCCTGAAGCTACAAAGCACTACAGAAACAATCGTGTAGTTCCTTACCCATTCCTGCGTCAAGACGACATGTTGTGGTCTGAGCGTCACTGGGAGCGTATCGATCTAAGAGAGAAAATCAACCTTCCATTGTACTACCCGATCAAGCCTATGCCAGATCGTAAAGCATTGTGGGATGTATTGGTTGACGGTATTACAACTGAGAATACCATCACTGAGATTTTCCTTGACGATAAGTTCGAATTGCCACTTACGGTAGATGAGGTTCGTCAAAAAATTGAATCGTACGATACTATTCCAGATCCAGACGATCCGTTTGGACCACCACTAGCAATCGATACCATCACTATTAAGGCAAACAACGTTGTTGCTTACCACCTTAAGAGCGATTGGTACTTTGATAAGCAACGCGGTGAGTTGAAGAATAGAATTATCGGTATTGCTCCAGAGGTACGTGATCCACGTAACCCATCATTGACGTATAATCCATTCTGGATTTGGTTCCCAGATGCACGTTATGCGATGGCTACTTCAGTTGCTTACAACGAGAAGAACAACAACCAGCGTTTGACATTCGATCAAATCATGCACTTTAGAAAGTTCAACTCTGTAATTACCAAAGAGGACAACGTTTACGATAGAACGATTGAAGATTACAAGAGAAATAGTGCGATGTCACAGCTGCTTGAAGCTGCTGCAATCAAGGAAGATTTGCGCAACAAAGAGCACGATATGTGGACGTACTAGTCTTTGAACTAACAATATTGAAGAACTCCTGTTACCTTTGGTAGCAGGAGTTTTTTTATGCAAAAACATGTAGACTATATCATCGTCGGCGGCGGAATCTCAGGATGCGTACTGAGCTACACACTCATGAAATATGGTGCTAGTGTCGTCGTATTCGATTTACCTAAGAACAACAAGTGCTCTACTGTAGCAGCAGGACTATGGAATCCCGTTGTACTAAAGCGTATGAAAAAGGTTTGGCAGGCTGACGACATGATGAAGGAACTGCATACTGTTTATCCTGATATGGAACGCTGGACTGCTAGCCAGTTCTTTGATCCCATCGCCATTCGTCGTGTCTTCCACAACGCTGGAGAACAAAATACTTGGATGGAGCTTTGTGACTCTCCTGCCTTCTCCTCTTATTTAGAAGGTACCATCTCCCCTCTTCCGGAAGGTGTTGTTGGTGAATTTGAAAGTGGTCAAATGAAAGGAACCGGGCGATTGAATGTCCTTAGTTTCATGGAGTCGGTGCATGGCGCACTACGTAAAGAAGATAGTTTCCGCGAGGAACAATTTGATTGGAATGCAGTCGTTCGAGATGCTGAAGGAGTAGATTATCAAGACTTACGCGCTCATGCGGTCATAAGCTGCCAAGGTGCGCAGATGGCGTTGGGTGAAACAGGTTTACCTCAACAGGGGTTTGCTCCTGTGAAGGGCGAGGTGATACGCGTGAAATTGGATGCTCCTTTAGAAAAGGAATGCATTCACCAAAAGCACTTTATGCTCAGTGAAGGCAATAATGAAGTGACCGTTGGAGCTACGTATGCCTGGGAAGGATTTAGCGACGGTCCTACACAACAGAAGAAGAAGGAACTTGAGGAGCACGTATCCAAAGTATGGAATGGATCAACGCATACTTTAGACCATAAAAGCGGGGTTCGTCCTGCTACCAAAGACCGTAGACCTATGGTTGGACCGCACACACTTGCACATACCTGGATCTTTGGCGGTATGGGCTCACGTGCCGTACTGATGGCGCCGTACCTCGCCAAGGTGCTAGTGGAGCACTTTATGTACGGTACCGATTTACTTGAGGAGTGTTTACCTACCCGTTTTTCTTAAAATTCTTGTCGTATTTCACGAACATGGACAGCCATGTTGTTCGTGAGATTCTGAAGATCACTGGTGCAAGGAGTACGAGCGTCACCGCTAAAGCACCTACTGTGGGCCACATGGTCCACCCCATCCATATTCCGAAGATGATGTATACCGCTACAAACAGGGCCACGGTGTAGCCGTAGCTTACGTACATCGCCCCATAGTAAAAGTTAGGCTCGGGTTCGAAGTTTTGATCACAGACGCTACAGCGCGGGTTGAAGTCGGTCATGGTTTTGAATAGGTACGGGTTTTTATCTGGATAGATCTCCCCTTCCATACAACGTGGACATTTACTCCTAGTAATGCTGTAGACTTTCGTTCCCTTAAGCATGATGATAACGTTCCTTTAGTTTGGTCAAAATTACGGCGCACGGGCAATTCGTTTTGCTACTTTTGTCACGATGATTTTAGCCTTGAACAAGGCCTCGTTATTCTTCGGAGGCCGTGCCATATTTGATGCCATTGGATTTCAAATTAATCCGGGAGACCGCATTGGTCTGGTGGGGAGAAATGGTGCTGGGAAGTCTACCCTGTTAAAGTTGATCGCTGGTGATTACTCGCTAGATGAAGGATCTATAAGTAAGGCGAAAGAGGTCAGGGTTGGTTTTCTGCGTCAAGACTTGAAGATGGACATGGACAAGAGTATTGTCGAGATTGCGCGGAGTGCCTTCAATGAACTGACACGTATTAATACACGTATTGAAGAGATCAATAAAGAATTCGAAGTCCGTACCGATTACGAAAGTGAGAGCTATGCAGCCCTAATTGATGAGTTGAGTGAGCTGAGCGAGCGCTTCGGTCTGCTTGGAGGCGATAGCATTGATGCTGATGTTGAGCTCGTTCTAAAAGGGTTAGGATTCACACCGGAAACTTTTGAAAAACCGTTGCACACCTTCTCTGGTGGGTGGCGAATGCGAGCGGAATTGGCTCGATTGCTTTTGCAGAAGCCCGAGCTGCTTCTTTTAGATGAGCCGACCAACCACCTCGATATCGAAAGTATAATGTGGCTTGAAAAGCATTTGAGCGAGAGCAATCAGACCTTGATGGTAGTGAGTCACGATAGAACGTTTTTGGACAATGTCACCACCCGTACTATCGAAATTACACTCGGTAAGGCCTATGATTTTAATGCCCCTTACACGAGGTATGTGGAGCTTCGTGCAGATCTACGCGAGAAGCAGCTAGCCACCGCGAAAAATCAGGAGCGGGAGATAAAGCAAACCGAGGAGTTGATCGAACGGTTTCGCGCGAAAGCTTCAAAGGCGTCGTTTGCACAGAGTTTGATTAAAAAGCTAGAACGCATGGAGCGCATTGAGGTGGACCAAGAGGATACCTCGGCGATGCACTTTAAGTTTCAGCCTGCCCCAAGGTCTGGGAAGGTAGTTGCCAAAGCAGAAGACGTTCGTAAAGCCTATGGAGAGAATTTGGTGCTTCGCGGCGTTGATTTAGAGATTGAGCGCGGGGATCGAGTGGCCTTTGTTGGTCAGAATGGCCAAGGAAAGTCTACGCTGGTAAAGGCGCTCTTGAAAGAGATTAGTGCAGAGGGGATGCTCGAACTTGGACACAATGTTCAGGTAGGGTATTTCGCACAGGACCAGGCAGACGAACTGGACGGAAATTTAACGGCTTTACAGACCATCGAGAATGCTGCGCCGGAGGAGATGCGTAAGCATGCAAGAAGTTTGTTGGGATCATTCATGTTCCGTGGTGAGGACGTTGAGAAGAAGGTGAAGGTGCTAAGCGGTGGAGAGCGCGGTCGATTGGCGCTTTGTAAACTCTTGCTGAAACCTATTAACTTCTTAGTGATGGATGAGCCTACGAACCACCTTGACATGAATAGTAAGGATGTCCTGAAGAAGAGTTTATTGTCTTTCGATGGAACATTGCTGGTGGTGAGTCACGACCGCGAGTTCTTGGAAGGGCTGGTTACGAAAACTGTAGAGTTTAGGGACCAGCGTGTAAAAACATTGCTTGGTGGCATTGACTATTATCTCGAGCAGCGCAAGCTGGAAAATATGAGAGCAGTCGAGGCAAAATCGGCCACGGAAAAGAAATCGAAGAAGGCGCAAAAGAAAGACGACGGTCAGCTCGGGTATAAGGAGCGGAAACAGCTTGAAAAAGATATCCGCAGTTTATCGCGAAAGTTGGCCGATGTTGAAGCGGAAATTGAGAACTTAGAGGGGGCCTTGGAAGATTGGGATGCGAAATTAGCGGATGCTGATAGCTATATGGAGCTGATGAAAGATCCTGATTTTTATCCGAAATACGAGAAGAAAAAAGAGGAGCTTGCCTCCAAAATGAACCAATGGGAAAATATTCAAATAGAAAAAGATCAATTGGAGCAGCAGTTGCCCTCCTAATCGCAATAAGCGTTCAGGCACAGCCTAAACTCGTGGTGCAAGTCGTCGTTGATCAAATGCGCGCAGAATATCTACAGCGATTTAATCATCAGTTTGCTGAAGATGGTGGATTCCGTATTCTTCTTGATGAAGGAAAAGTGTACCGCAATACACACTACAACTACATTCCGACCTACACGGGACCTGGACATGCATCAATATCGACAGGAACTACCCCAAAGTACCACGGGATTGTGGCCAACGATTGGTGGGTGAAGGAGAGCCAGTATGAAATGTATTGCGCAGAGGATACAACGGTCAGCCCTATCGGAACCATTGAACGTTCGTCTCGCCGTTCGCCGAAGAACTTACGTGCCTTGACTTTTTCGGACGGTATCAAACTGTATACAAACCACCGTGGTAAGAACTATGGGGTGAGCGTGAAAGACCGTGGAGCGATATTCCCAGCGGGGCATTTTGCCGACGGTGCGTTTTGGTTAGACAATAAACTTCACTTTGTGAGCAGCACCTATTATGGCGATGAGCTTCCAGATTACGTGGAGAAATACAACGAGAAGGAGCATGCCATGGACATGGCCAAGAAGGATTGGAAGCTAGAAATGGCCGAGCGCAAGTACGACGAAAGCTTGGCCGACGAAAATCCTTTTGAGCCAAAAATCAATAAAGGCACTTCTAGCTTTCCGTATGATTTAGAAAAATTAATTCACAATCAATCTCTGAAGAAGCTTATTGATAGCCAGGGACTTGAGGTTCTGAAAAATACGCCAATAGGAAACGAATTGGTGCTTGATATGTCACTGTTGCTTTTAGAAAAAGAAGAACTGGGTAAGGACAAATACACAGATTTCTTGGGAGTGAGCTTCTCCTCTACCGACTATGCCGGCCATACCTTCGGGGTACGATCGCGTGAGGTACACGATATGTATCTGAAACTAGATCGTCAACTGGGCAAGCTCATTAAGAAGCTCGACAAGGAAGTGGGTCGCGATTCGTATGTCATTTATTTGACGGCAGATCATGGCGCTTCTGAAAATCCAAATCATCTGGCCTACCACGGATTGGGCGTACGTAATTTCCAGAATGCTGATGTTATCGGTGATGTTAATGAGCGTATCAAGGAGGAGTTAGGTATCGAAAATGCCGTATTCAAGATTTTCAACCATCACATCCATTTGAACAGTTGGGCCAAAGAACGCGCCGGCGAGATTGCCTTGGTAGTTGAGGCCACTGATCCCTTCATGCGCGTGTATACCGCCTCTGAAGTTCGCAATAGCGGAAATGATGCTTTGTTAGAATTACTTCACGAAGGCCATCAAAGCCGATTCGGTGGTGATCTCATCTTTGCGCTTCAACCGAACTGTATCTTCTACGGTCCCTACGGTTCGACACATGGCAGCGGATATCTTTATGATACGCACGTTCCCTTCTTGTTAATGGGTAGTGGTGTGAAGAAAGGTGAGAGCTTTAAACGTGTCGATGTAACCAATATCGTGGATAAGGTAGCCGAAAAATGCAACCTGCCGTACGCGCCAAACAGTCTCGTAGAATAAATACTCTTGATTCTTAGAGAGTTAGGTAAACTTTAGTATTTTCATCGAATCAGATAAACTAAAGGCTATCCATTATGAAGAAAATTGCATTTTTCGCATTTGCTAGCGGTCTATTTCTTGCTTCTTGCTCAGGGAATTGTGACTGCGATTACATTGAAGACAATTACACTAACACTGCTTTGAACGGTTACCAGCTAGACGGTTCAACTACGGTTGCAGAGGATACTTGCTTGAGCGCAGGGGTGGTAGACACAACCTATTCTGGCGGTGGTGCTTATATGGTTGTTGGCCGCGTAGAGTGTCCTTAACATTCGACAACAACATAAAAAAAGGCGGCTCGAAAGAGCCGCCTTTTTTATTTTAAGCATTCCATCCTTTCGCTGTTCGTAGCAATAAGGATATGGTATAAATCAAAAGTCCGTAAATCGTAGTAATGCTGCTCACTTTCAATCCGCCAGCAAGCATAGGTTGACTTACACCGCCTACAGATTCAATAGCTTCAAAAGCGCCAAAGAGTCCAATCATTTGACCGAGAACTCCAATGGCTAAGGCAAGTAACCCCAGTTGCTTTACAGCGTCCTTTTTTAAGAAAAAAGCCACTAGCATGGCAACGCCAACGAGTGTTAGAATGCCCATAAAGAGCGGGCCACCCATCATAAAGTAATTCATTCTTATTTGTTGTTTCAGATTTAGGTTAAGCTACAAAAAAAAGCCCGGTGCGTAGGCACCGGGCTTCTGTATGCTTGTAAGGAGTGATTATTTCAATCCCTCTTCAATCATTTTGTTGAATTCGTCCAACTTAGGAAGAACCACGATACGAGTACGACGGTTAGCCGCACGACCTTCGCGAGTGTCGTTAGAGGCAACAGGAACGTACTCACCACGACCTGCAGCAGACATACGCTCTGGTGCG
>DJCX01000096.1 GCA_002430755.1 Flavobacteriales bacterium UBA5939
GCTAGGAAAAATTATTCTAACGCTATTCTGAGTATTCGAAAATTAAAACTTCAAATGGCGTATAGTATTGCCATTATTGATGAGTTGTTCAAGGCTCTTAATGCCAAGCTGTACATGGCTTTCGTCGAACTTTCTCGAATTCAATTTATCTTTTTCCATGGTTTTTACGCCTTCAGGAACCATCGGTGAATCCGTTACAAGTAAGAGTGCCCCAGTCGGGATGTGATTGTGAAATCCTACCGTAAATAGGGTGGCTGTTTCCATATCAATGGCGTAGGCACGAATGGCCAACAGGTATTCTTTAAACTCGTCATCAAACTCCCAGACTCTTCGGTTTGTGGTGTAGACAGTGCCCGTCCAGTAGTTGATGTTGTTATCCCGTACGGTAGTTGATACTGCCTTTTGCAAAGCAAATGAAGGCATAGCTGGTACTTCCGGTGGGAAATAATCGTCTGAGGTACCCTCGCCACGTATAGCGCCAATAGGGAGGATAAAATCACCAATAGAATTTCGTTTTTTCAGGCCGCCGCATTTCCCCAAAAACAGTACTGCTTTTGGTTCTATGGCTGACAATAGGTCCATAATGGTGGCAGCATTAGGAGAGCCCATTCCAAAGTTGATCATCGTAATTCCCTTGTACGTGGCACTGCTCATGCTCTTGTCTCGGCCTTGAATCTCTGCCCCTGTAAGCTGAGCAAAGAGGTCTACATAGTGCTGAAAATTGGTCAATAAAATGTAGTCGCCAAAATCTTCTAAGGCTACTCCCGTATACCTTACAAGCCAGTTATCGACGATTTCTTTTTTTGTTTTCATAGGTTCTTGGGTAAAGTAAAACTGAAGGGTAGCAAATCCTGTACCCCCGTGAATTCAAGGGCATCGGAAGTTCTGTTCATAAGGAACAATTGGTAGGGCACTTCTTGCCTTAACTCAGTTTCATGCAGCACTTGCCTACACGATCCGCAGGGCGCAGCCGGAGACCGCTTTTGCTCACCAGTCATGATATAAATAGCTTTGATACGTTCATGAGGGAACGCGGCCTTAGTAGCGAGCACGGCAACGCGCTCTCCACACAATCCGTCTGGAAATGCCGCATTCTCTTGATTGGTACCAACCACAGTGTGCCCATTATCTAAGAGAACGACACTTGAAACGGGGTAATTTGAATAGGGGGCATAGGCCGATTCTAAGAGTTCTTCGAGTTTCTCTTCAATAGCCTTTGGAACAATCGCTGAGGACCTCCAATCTTCATGGAGCGTGTAGCGAATGGTTTTCTCTTGTCGCATGCGTTAGGTCTTATTGCCATTAAGATACTTCTTTTAATCCAACTGAAATGATTCATAAATGAATCAGCTTTAATTAAAATGGCCACTTTATAAGCTAGGTTCACCCCCAATTACACAGAACTTGATGAATAAAGCAAACTGCAGCCGTCTATCTCGGCACTACTTTTCAGTATGTCATTAGGTTTCCTTTTTATCATTGTTCCCGTTGCGATGTCCATATTTGGTCTCGAGGTATATTTCTTGCGAAAGACCGGATATAAATTCACATGGGATCAAACATTACTCAATCTGTCGCTGGGATTTTTTGACCGCCTCATGGGATTATACCTTACCGAACGCAGCCTCATTCTTATAGAGCAGGTGGTGAGTTGGAGGCTATTCTCGGGAATTGAAAAATCCATTTTCGCGTTCGTATTAACGTTTATAGGTGTCGATTTTATCTGGTACTTATTTCATCGAATGGGACATCGAGTTTCTCTGATGTGGGGCATTCACTTGGTGCACCATCAAAGCGACGAGTATAATCTGAGTGTAAACTTCGCTTTAAGCCCACTCGGGTTCATGGTACGTAGCATCATGTATTCCTCATTGGTGTTCTTAGGCCTTCCCGTAGAATACGTAATCATGAGTGGCTACCTCAATGCGTTCTATCAATACTATTTGCACACGGAATTTATTTCGACTATACCTTGGTTAGAGCATGTATTGGTAATGCCTGACCACCACAAGGTGCATCATGCTTCCAACGAGGTGTACCTAGACAAGAATTACGGAGGTGTCTTTATCTTTTGGGATAAGCTTTTTGGTTCGTTCATAGCCTACGATGAAAAGCCCGATTACGGTCTAACCACCGAGCTGCCACAAAGAGACTTTATCAATGTACAGTTGTTTTTTTTCAAGAAACTGTATTCAAATTTCCGTCGCTACGGCCTCCAAAGAGGGCTTCAATTACTTTGGTTAGGTCCGGAACATCAAGATTCCCATGTACCAGAAGTACTTCCATTGGCGGCCAAACCGACTGTTAGCAAGGCAGTAATGGGTATTACCATCTATTTAATCACCTATCGTTTTCTTACGACCACGGACGATTGGCTTTCTATGTGTATTGCAGTGATGCTCAATTTTGCAGCCATCGTTCTCGTCAACGGTATCACTTACACAAAACCACACATCAAGCAGCTTAGTTGAGCGATAAAAAAAAGGCGCCCCAGCTGGGGCGCCCTTTAGTCAAATACTCCAAAGAGTGTTATTCAAAGCTATAGGTGCTGCCGTAGCGCAACATCTGTCCCAGGAAGTCCATAGGGTAGGTGACCTTAACATCGATGATGCTATCACCATCCATAACAGGCTCCATTTCAGGGTTTACAAAACCGCTATATGGTGCAAGATTCAAAGGCTCAGAACGACGCAATACTTCTGCATGGAGTTCCGCATCTACCTTCACTCCGTAGGTCTCTACGAGGTTTCTTCCGGCTTCAAAATCACCCTCGCT
>DJCX01000052.1:0-282 GCA_002430755.1 Flavobacteriales bacterium UBA5939
GTGAATTTCTTCATCTATTTATTCTAGGTGGATATCCACCCTTACCTCAATGTCTCTCGCAATTATTGTTTTGGACCAGCCATCGCCAAGACCCCAAAGGTCTCTGTTCACGGTAAAGGTGCTTACCAAATGATTGGCCGAAGTTTCCTCTACTTCGATCTCAATTTCATTCGATACTCCCCGCAAGGTAAGGGAGCCTCTGAGTTTATAAGTGGTTACCCCTGAGGATTTTCCAACAAATACGACTTCCTTGGCCGTAAAGTCAATTCTAGGAGTCGCCTT
>DJCX01000052.1:569-21831 GCA_002430755.1 Flavobacteriales bacterium UBA5939
ATGGCCACAAGAATATCCTCATCGTATTCTGCAGTACCTCTTGCTCCAGCAATGGTTCCTTCAACGGTGTTGAAAATCATGTTTCCAACCTCAAATGTGGCTTTGGATGACGTTGCAAATGATTTGGTTTGGGCGTAGAGCCCTCCTGTTAAGAGCACAGCAAGGAATAGGGATAGTTTTTTCATAGCTAAGGAGAGGGCTTTCGAAAATTATGGAATGAGGCCCATCTCTTTTAATAACTCGTGCCTATTACCGTGGTTCGTGAATTCGTCAGAAATCTTCCTTTTCACCAGTTTCACTTCCAGATCTTTGTCGGTAACAAGGCCTGCTACAGCACCAAAGAATCCACCTGTTCCAAGGCCTTCTTCAAAGACCAAAACATTGGTATAGTCTTTAAGTATTTCAGCTAAATCTTGAGGTAGCGGCTTAACCTGACCAACGTGTAAATGGTCAAAAATGCCAGGTTCTACTAAGGCAGAGAGTGCACCTGTGGAGAGCAGTAAAGAATTTGACCCTTGTCGTGAAATCCACTTCTTCGGTTCAAATTTCTCCATTGTGCCACAAACCGTTTTGGCTTTTGGATAGCGAATAAACAGCGGCCCCTCTAATGAATCTTGTATCTTAAAGGCTTCTGCCATCATCGCTTGAAGTTCATCGCCATTGCGCGGATTCCAGACGGTTGCATTCGGGACATCCGCTAGAAAACCTGCATCAAATACACCGTGGTGTGTAGGACCGTCAGCACCGACCAAACCGGCTCTATCCACCAAGAAGATGACCGGTAGGTTTTGAAGTGCTATATCGTGAATGACTTGGTCCATGGCACGCTGTAAAAAGGTACTGTAGATGTGTACCCAAGGTCGTCCACCGGCAGCGGCCATACCAGCCGCAGCAGTTACTGTGTGGGGCTCGTTAATTCCTGTATCAATAAACTGCTCCGGGAATTCTGCACGCAAGGGACCAAACCCGCTGCTCGCAAACATCGCCGGAGAGAATACCCGCAATCTGTCGTTCGACTTTAATATCGAACGCATTTGATCCGCAGCCCACCACTGGAAGGTCGTCCCTGGTTGGTAAGATTTGGTTTTACTCAAAATAGGCTTTGTGGTACGAATATGAAGCACCTGCTTTCCACCACGATCAATGACCGACTTCAAGGACTTAAGTAGTGCTAAGACATCATTTCCCTCAGCAAGGTAGATGTATTCCCAGCCTAGGCTTTGGATATAACCACTGTAGCTGTTGCTCTCGTGTAATGCTCCTACCGTCGGGTCTATACTGCCGTCGTTGTCGTTGAGAACAACCACCGCATCTCCGGCTAGAGTGGCTAAGTGATTCAATGCCTCAAAACTCTGACCGCCTGTCATAGAACCGTCTCCAATCACCGCCACGCGCTTGCGCTCGCGGCCCGATGCTGCATCGGCAATACATGCTCCAGTAAGCACACTTAATGAGGTAGAGGCGTGTCCGGCTCCGAAGAAATCGTAGGGACTTTCATCGCGCTTCAAGAACCCACTTATCCCATCTTTGGTGCGTTGTGTAGCTAAGGCATCCAAGCGTCCAGTAAGAGCTTTATGGACGTACCCTTGATGTCCAACATCCCAAATAAGCAAGTCTTCAGGAGTGTTCAGTAGGTAATGCAATGCCACCGTTAATTCCGCCACAGCAAGGGAAGATTCTAAGTGAGGAATCTTATCCGAAACACGTGCCACGATCTCTTCTTTGAGTTCGTTGGTGAAGGTGGTTAAGTCGACAGGTTCTATGTTGCGCAAGCGCTCAATCATTGGATAAAATTAGCGCAAAAAATCGGGTGAAAAATAAAAATTCCAGCGGCGCTGTGCGCCGCTGGAATTGTAGCTTAATCTTGAGCTTAGGTTGGGTATTTTCACGCTATTAATCTCGCAAAGAAGCGCTGCATTCTTTCAAACAAAAAGTACATCACTGGTACAATCACGAGTGTTAAGAAGGTTGCAAAAGTCAGGCCAAAGATGACGGTCCACGACATTGGTCCCCAGAACACTACGTTATCACCTCCGAAGAAGATGTTCGGATCGTTCTCACTGAAGAGCGTGTAGAAGTTGATGTTCATACCGGTAGCCAGCGGGATCAAACCAAGGATGGTGGTGATGGCCGTCAGTAGTACTGGACGTAAACGCGTGCGGCCCGCCTCAACGATGACCTCGATAAGCTCAGGATTGGCGAGCTTGTCGCTTTCCTCCATTCCTAACGCTTCCTTTTTACGTGCGGTCAACTGCTTAATGAAATCGATCAAAACGATGGCATTGTTTACCACAATACCCGCAAGTGAAATGATACCAATCATCGTCATCATGATGACAAATTCCATGCGGAAGATGACCAAACCTAAGAATACCCCGATGAGCGAGAATACTACGGTCACAAGGATGATAAATGGTGTTGAGGCAGAATTGAATTGGCTCACAAGGATGAGGAAAATCAAGAATACCGCGATGAGTAAGGCGCCAGAAAGGAAGCTTAATTCCTTAGCCTGCTCCTCTTGCTCACCCGTAAAGTCTACCTTAATTCCACGCGGCAATTCGTAATCGCTCATCACCTCTTTGATGGCGTTGACCACCTCTGTTGGGTTGGCACCCTCGAGCACATTGGATTGTACGGAGATTACGCGCTTCAGGTCAATACGCTTCACCGAAGAGAACGTCGAAGTCTTCTTCGCCTTGGCAACTGCAGAGATAGGCACTTGCTTGATGCGGCCTGTCGCTTGATCGCGGAAGGTGATTTTTTGGTTCATCAAATCCTCCACATTGTAGCGGTACTCGTCCGTCATACGAACGTTGATTGGGTAATCGTCCTCACCGTCTTTGAATCGGCTTACTTCTTTACCGAAAAGTGCAGTACGCATGGCATCACCAATCTGTGCAGAGCTCAAGCCCAGCGCACGCGCCTTAATACGATCAACTTCAATTGGCATTTCAGGCTTACCCGTTTCAACATCGAGCTTCAGCTCCTCGATACCAGCAATACCCTTAGCGTTAATAAACGTACGAATCTCATCAGCCGTTTGGACCAATTCAAAGTAGTCGTCCCCGGCGATCTCAATGTTCACTGGAGGACCTGTTGGCGGCCCATTGCTGTCTTTTGCAACACTCACGACCACACCCGGGTAGTTGCTCAGTGTAGCACGAATCTTATTGAGGACGTCTGCACTGTTCACGCGATTACCTTCTGTATCTAAACGCTCGGCAAACGGGTGGAACTGCACTGTGATCTTCGCTTTGTTTGGCGTTTGTGCCATAGAAGGACCGGCATTTGGATCCGAAGTTCCTTCACCCACTTGGGCAATCACAGACTCTACCATATAGTTCTGCAGGTCGCCGTTCTCATCGGTAAAGTTGAACTCATTTACAATGGCCATCACCTCTTTCTCAAGCTCCAAAGTCACAGCATTCGTTTCCTCGATGTCTGTCCCAATAGGCATCTGGATATATACCATAGCCTGGTTCGGCATGTTTTCCGGGAAGAACAACGTCTTCGGCGGGAAAGCGCCTAAGAGCATTCCAGAGAATACAAGAAGTACAAAGGTTCCGATGAAGAACACCATGGGTTTCCTTCCATTCAAGGCGTAATTCAATACGCCTTTATAGCCACCTTCTAATGCAGGAAGCGCTTTGCCTTGGAACCACGCTGTAGCAGGAACTACCAGGTACGCATAGATGAGGGCAAATACCCCGCTGTAGATAAACAAGTTTCCGAAGGCCATGGCACCCGCGCCATAGGCAATGAGCGCACCTAATACGATGGCCACAACCGAAATCATGTTTAATCTTTTCTTGTTCAATGGCGCTTCCTCCACTTTCATCAGCGCAGAAGTAAGTCCCGGGTTGATGACCAAGGCAACGAAAAGCGAAGAAGAAAGTACAGTGATCAATGTCAGCGGCAAATACTTCATGAATTCACCGAAGAGACCCGGCCAGAAGGCCAGCGGCAGAAAGGCTGCCAAAGTGGTTGCTGTAGAAGCGATGATCGGCAAGGCTACCTCTCCGGCACCTAGCTTCGCTGCTTCGATGCGCGAATAGCCTTCGTCCATGAATCGGTAGATGTTCTCAACGACTACAATACCGTTATCGACTAGCATACCCAACGCCAAGACGAGGGCAAAGAGCACGATAGTATTCAATGTGATGCCCATTGCGTTCAGTATCACAAAGCTCATGAGCATAGACATAGGAATGGCAATACCTACGAAAAGTGCATTGCGCAATCCAAGGAAGAACATCAATACCAATACAACCAAGAGCATCCCGAAGATGATGGAGTTTTCTAGATCCGCAACCTGAGTTTTGGTTTGCTCAGACGTGTCATTAGTCACCGAAATACTCAAGTTGTCTGGGAAGTAATCGTCCTTCGCCTCCTCGAGAAGGTTGGCGATTTTTTCACTTACGATAATCTGGTTTTCACCCGAGCGCTTGAATACATCAAGCATGACTACTGAAGCACCATACTGACGTGCGTAAGATTCACGTTCTACCTCATCAAATTCAATAGTAGCCACATCTGCCAGACGTACAAGCTGCATCTTCTCGCTCTTGATGATAACATTACGCAACTCGTCAAGCTCACGAATCTCACCAACCACGCGAACGTTGCGGCGGTAACCGTCGACCAAAAGGTTACCCCCTGATATGGTCATGTTCTCGTTTTGGATGGCCCCAGCGATATCGCGAAAGCTGAGCTCTAGGCTCTCCAGCTTTTTCGTATCCACCAAGACACGCACTTCCTTGTCATCGATACCACGGATATCTACTTTAGAAATTTCGGTCAGATCTTCAATGCGCTCCTCGAGGTATTCGCCGTAGTCCTTGAGTTGGTCGAGGGAAAATTCTCCGGACATATTGATGTTCATAATCGGCATCAATTCCGAGAAGTTCAGCTCAAAAACATTAGGATCTGCCGGCAAATCTGTAGGGAAGTCTGGCTGGCCCATAGCCGCATCTACCTTGTCTTTCACCTTTCTGAGGGCATCCTCAGGAGTGACGTCAAAATTGAATTTTACTTGGATGGTTGAGTAGCCCTCTACCGAAGTGGAATTGATCTCATCAACACCAGAAATACCGTTAATTTCTTTCTCCAAAGGACGGGTAATCAGCTTCTCAATATCCACTGGAGAGTTTCCAGGGTAAGGTGTGCCGACGTAGATTTCTGGCGTTACAATTTCAGGGAATGCCTCAGAAGGCATCGAGGTGTAGCTAAAGATACCTGCCGCAAAGATGATTACGGTCAGTACGTACACCGTCATTCGGTTCTTCACCGAAAAGGTGGAGGGTCCGAACTGCTTGATTAAACTCTTTTTCTCTTCCATGTTGTTTGGATGGATTTCGGGATTAACCCAATACTACTTCTTGACCTGTACGAACGCTGCGCGATCCTTTTTCTACCACAAGCATTCCTGCCTCTAGGCCTGAAACGATTTCCGTTTGGTCCTCAAATGTTAGGCCTGTAGTTATCCAAGTTTTTACCACCTGGTAACGGTCTGTTCCTTCAATGTTTTTCAAGGTGTAGATGAAGTCATTGCCTTCGACATCCTGTTGCACTAGGCTCGCTGGAACCGTCAATGCTTCGTCGTTTCTGTAATCCTGAAGTGCGACATGTACCATTTGATTTGGCTTCACACCGTTCGCCTCAGGCAAGCTTACGTTGATGGAGAACGTGCGGTTGCCTTCTTGAATGAATTGGCCCACCTGTAGTACCTCTGCAGCCACTTCGTAGTCCATAGAGGTAAAGGCTACATTCGCAGGAGTTCCAACGTGTACGCGATTCGCATAGCTTTCAGGAACGTCCGCTTTCACATACACACCTGAAGTGTTCACCAAACGAATGGCCGGCATCTGTGGACCCGCCAACTGACCTTCTTTTGCGAAGATGTTGTCGATAGACCCAGCAAAAGGCGCACGAATTTCGCTCAGCTCAATCTGCTCTTTCAAGGTTTTCACCTTCTGCACCAAACCGTCATAGTTGTTCTTGGCTTGCAAGTATTGTATTTCGGATCCAATCTGCTGGTCCATCCAAAGGCGTTGCTGTTTTTCAAATACCGTCTTGGCCAATTCCAATCCAGTCTGCAACTCTGCCAATGAAGACATCATGATATCTGTATCTAGAGACAACAGCAATTGGCCCTTCTTCACCGACTGTCCGTTCTTCACGTAAATCTTCTTGACAGTACCGCTAGCTGTCGTGTACAAATTGATGCTCTTATCTGCCTCAACCATACCGAAGACGTCGAAGTAGTGCAAGAACATATTTGGCTCTACTGACTTCGAGGTCACTACGTCGAATACTTTATTGGTATCAAGTGCCGCCAATTGCAGCTCAACTTCAGAAATAAGAGCACTGATGCTATCACGTGAAGAAACCAATGCCTCTTTTTTCGCTTTCAGTTCATCCGTGGTCCCCATCTCCTCTGGTGCCCCACATGCTACAAGTGCAATACTGCTTAAAATGAATACTACTTTTTTCATGTCCTGTTCTTATTTCTGTGTTTGTTTTGTCATCAAATATTCCAGTTCGGACTTCTTGTCCAAGGCATTCTGGGCAGCCATAAATTTGGCCTGCAAAGCCTCTTGGTATTGTGCTTCACTCTGCGTCAATTCCATCGAAGATGTCATTCCCTCTTTGTATTCCAACCTTCTCTGATCGCGAATGCGCTTTGCCAATGCTGCGCTTTCTTTCTGGGCGAGGTAATCTGCAATTCCTTGGTAGAAGTCATTCACTAGCGCTGCATGCTGCATCACCAAACCGTCTTCCATTTGCTGCAATCCAATCTTTGCTTGATCGCGCTGAATTTTTGCTTCCTGTACCTTGGCGCGTCCGTTGCCCGAGGTAAATAATGGAATGCTAATGTTCCCAGCCACCAAACTGCTCGGAATATCTACAGCCTCATCGCCGAAAATATTGGCCTCACCACTCATGTATTGGATGTTGTTCTGGTAGCTCACACCTATAGAAGGCAGATACCCCAATTTCTGATTGAGTAATTGAAGCTCTGCACCCTCTACCTGGTTTTCCATACCCAAGTAGTCAACGGTTTTCGTAGGGTCAAAAGCTATATCGGCCATAGCTGAGGCTGCTGCTGCATCTACTACTAAAGCTTCCATGTTGTCTGCCAAAAGAATCTGCTGCTGAACTGGATAGCCCATCTGTAGCTTTAGAAGCATCTTCGCCACTTTAGCTTGACCTTCCGCATAGCGTACAGCATTCTTGATGTTGTTGTAGTTGAGCATCATTTGATCAGCATCCGCTTTAGACACTAAACCCGCCTCGTTCATTTTTTGCATTTCAAATGCGAGCTCTTGCAAATAGCCTTCGTTAGCCTTCAATACGCCAATGCTCTCTTCGCTCAACAACGCCAGATGGTAGGCCTTCGCCACTTCTCTTTTCAGTTCGGCTTTGCTTTGCTCCATACCGATAGAAGCACCGTCTTTGAGAACTTTCGCTGCCATAAGTCCAACGACATAGGACCCGTCGAAAATCAACTGGTTTACTGCTAAACCGGCTTGTGCTTGATAGTCTGTACCGAATACCAACTCATCCAAAACACCATCGCCGTTAAAATCCGTTACCAACGCACCAAGCTCGACATTGTAGATGTATTGTCCACTGGCCGATGCCTGAGGCAAACCGTAAGCGAGGTTCTGACGGTAAATTTGTTTGGCACGCTCTATCTCAAGCTTGGCAATCTGTACACCATAGGCATGATCAAGCGCATACTCCTGGGCCAAAGCCAAGGTGAATTTCTCTTGAGCACTTACGGTGCTAGACAAGCACAAAGACAGAAAGAGCAATCCTAGTTTTCTCATTCTTCGTTGTTTATTATTTGATTTAAATATTGAATTCCTTTGTCGGAGGCTATCCCTCTAATGTGGTACCTGAGGCTTGTTTGACGCAACTCGTCAAGGTCCGCTGGACGCTCCGCTATGTTGTTTTCGTGGGTCGCCAAAATGTGTCCGTAATACAGGATAGTGATGTGGTCTACCGCAATGTCTTGACGGTACAAACCTTCTTCGATTCCCTTTTTCAGGTTGTCTTGCGTAATCTTAAATACCACTTCTTCACGCTTCTTTTTCAATCTTGGGGCCAATTCCGGATAGTACTGCTCCAGCTGTCCTATCAATCGGTCCTCATCGCCGCGCATGTGCTTTTCAGCAAAGCGCTCAATAGCAAAGAGGTCATCAATGGCATTGCCCCCGTTATTCTCGAGAACTTCATACAAGACGCCTTCCATACTTTGGGCAAAAAAGCTGAACGATTGAAAGAGAAAATCGGGTTTGTTCGACACGAACTTGTAGAGCGTCTTTTTAGAAATTCCACAGGCACTGGAAATTTGTTCCATGGTAACTGCCTTGATTCCAAACTTTTTAAAAAGCTCGAATCCAGTGGCAAAAATTTTTACAGCGTCTGCAGTAATGCTCATTCGTCGTTAGGGTAGGTACGGAGGCCGTTTTACTTCACTTCGGAAACGAAATATCCATAAATCGTTTCCTAGGTTTCCTTTCTACAACAATTTTTGTGCCATAATGTTGAGTAAGTGTTGATTTTTACCAAAAAATCGTATTTTAAATGGGCTACTTGGTGCATATTTGTAGCAAATAACACGAAGAATGAGCATTTCGAAAATCTTACAAGAGCCGACATTAGGCAGTGTCATTACAGTTAAAGGATGGGTACGCAGCTTTAGAAGCAATAGATTCATCGCCCTTAACGACGGGTCTGCATTGGCCAACCTACAATGTGTCGTAGACTTCGAGAATGAAGATGAAAACCAGCTAAAGCGCATAACCACAGGTGCTTGTTTAGCAGTTACTGGTGAACTTGTGGAGAGCCAAGGAAAAGGTCAAAGCGTAGAAATCAACGTACAGTCTTTTGAAGTTTTAGGCGATGCTCCTGTGGAGGAATACCCACTACAACCGAAAAAACACAGCCTTGAATTCTTGCGTGAGATCGCACACCTGCGTCCTCGTACGAACACCTTTGGAGCTGTATTCCGTATTCGTCACGCCCTGTCGTTTGCGATTCACAACTACTTCAATAAAGAAGGTTTCTTCAACTGGCACAGTCCAATCATTACTGGGTCTGATGCAGAAGGTGCTGGTGAGATGTTCCGAGTAACTACCCTGCCAAACGGCACAGATCAAGATAGCAGTGAAGACTTCTTCGGAAAAGAGACGCACCTCACGGTAAGCGGTCAGCTCGAAGGAGAGCTTGGCGCTATGGGTTTGGGTAAGATATACACCTTCGGCCCTACATTCCGTGCTGAAAACTCAAATACAACGCGTCACCTTGCGGAATTCTGGATGATTGAGCCTGAAATGGCATTCTTCGATCTGGAAATGAACATGGATCTGGCTGAGGACTTTTTGAAATATACCATTCAGTACGTTTTAGATAACTGCCGTGCCGACCTCGAATTCCTCGACAAGCGTTTTGCAGACGAGCAGAAAACAAAACCGCAGAACGAACGCTCAGAACAAGGACTTATCGAAAAGCTTGAATTCGTAGTAAGCAACGACTTCGTACGTTTGAGCTATACTGAGGCTATCGAAATTCTGCGCAACTGTAAGCCAAATAAGAAGAAGAAATTTAAATACCTCATCAACGAATGGGGTGCTGACCTCCAAAGTGAGCACGAGCGCTACCTCGTCGAAAAGCATTTCAAAGCACCGGTGGTATTGTTTGATTACCCTGCCAACATCAAAGCCTTCTACATGCGTTTGAACGAGGACGAGAAGACCGTTCGTGCCATGGACATATTGTTCCCAGGGATCGGCGAGATTGTCGGCGGTTCACAACGTGAGGAGCGCTACGATGTCCTCAAGCAAAAAGTCGCAGATGTCGGTATCCCTGAAGAAGAACTATGGTGGTACCTCGAGACTCGCAAGTTTGGAACATGTGTCCACAGCGGATTTGGATTAGGCTTTGAGCGCTTGGTCTTGTTCGCAACAGGTATGGGTAATATCCGCGATGTTATCCCGTTCCCACGCACGCCAAAGAGCGCCAACTTTTAATCGCCCACCCACCCCTAACCTATGTTAAAGCAAACCCTATCACAGAAACTTCAACAGAAGCTGAGTCCTCAACAGATTCAGCTCATGAAGTTGGTGCAGCTGCCGACCCAAAGTCTGGAAGCGCGCATCAAACAGGAGTTGGAGGAGAATCCAGCTCTAAACGAGGGTAGGGAAAAGCAAGAGGACAACTTTGAAAATGATAATTCCGACGACCGCGAAGTTCGCGACAGCATGGAAGAGATCAACTGGGACGACTATCTCCGCGACGATGATATCCCGGAATACCGCACCAAAGCCAACAACTTCAGTGTAGACGACGAATTGTACGAAGCACCGGTAGTGGTCAGCGAAAGTTTTCATGAAAGTCTCATTAGCCAACTGCGGTTGCGCAACCTCAGCGAAGAGGAGTTAGAATTGGCCATTTATTTAGTGGGTACCATTGATGACGACGGTATTCTTCGCCGTTCAATGGAAGACATCGTTGATGATCTCGCCTTCTCACAAGGTGTATTCACGGATGAAAAGGAACTGGAGCGCCTACTGATGATCATTCAGGATTTAGACCCTGCTGGCGTTGGTGGCCGTGATTTGCAGGAATGTTTGATCCTTCAACTAGAACGTAAAACTCCATCGTTGCGCGTAAATCTTGCCTTGAGTATCCTTGAGGACTACTTTGATATTTTCGTCAAGCGCCATTATCAGAAATTAATGGATCGTTTAGGCGTTCAGGAGGATGAGCTGAAGGAAGCCATTGAAGAAATTGGCCGATTAAACCCAAAACCGGGCGGCTCCTCAAACCTAAGCCGGCCTACCGAGAATGTTATTCCCGATTACAACCTTAAGATTGTTGACGACGAACTAGAGTTGACCCTGAATGGAAGGAATGCTCCAGAACTCAGTCTAAGTCCGAAATACCGCGAAATGCTGGAGCATTACAAGGCCAGCGGGCAGAAGAATAAGTCGGAGAAAGAAGCACAGCTGTTTGTGAAGCAGAAACTCGACAGCGCCAAATGGTTTATTGAAGCTATCGTCCAGCGACAGCAAACGCTAATGTTCACTATGGAGGCTATCCTAGATTACCAACGTGAGTATTTTTTAACCGGAGACGAACGCAAACTCAAGCCAATGATCCTCAAGGACATTGCAGAGAAAATTGAAATGGACATCTCAACGGTTAGTCGCGTTGCCTCGAATAAATACATTCAGACGCCTTACGGGACTTTCTTAATCAAGCGATTTTTCTCAGAATCTATGACCAATGCAGACGGTGAAGAGGTCAGTACGAGAGAAATCAAAAAGATTTTAGAGGATGTAGTAGCCGAAGAGAACAAGCGCAAGCCGCTGACTGACGAAGCCTTGGCTAAAATTTTAAAAGAAAAAGGCTACCCGATAGCGCGTCGAACCGTTGCTAAATACCGCGAGCAACTCGACATTCCAGTAGCCCGAATGCGAAAAGAACTTTAGTGCGCTACAGCTTCAAACATATTCTTGCTCAGCTGTTGAGCTACACGTTGCATCCAGGGATTCTCCCTACCGCAGGGGCATTCTACATATTGTTTGTACACCCTGATGTTTTCGCCATCGAAAGTATTACCCGTGTGCTGTTTGTCGTGTTCACAGGTACGTATCTCATCCCAATGCTTGTCATCTACATACTGACCATATTAGGCATTATTGAAAGTGTACACCTCATCAAAAAGCAAGACCGCATATACCCCTATGTAGTAGCTGCATTTAGTGCTATCCTAACCTCTCGTATTCTGATGAACATGGGTGCACCTCGTGAAATAACTTACAGTACTCTTGCGAGCGCTTTTATTCTAGTGGTCAGTTCGGTACTCATTCCCTTTTTCAAGAGCAGTGCTCACATGGCTGGAATAGCTGGATTTGCAGGTTTATACCTTGCCCTTTTCGAAAAATACAACGCCGGAAACCTAAGCACCATGCTTGTACTTATAGGCCTATGTGGGGCCATGGCTTGGGCACGCGTTGCACTAAAACGCCACACCCTGAGAGAGCTCTTTAGCGGCGCAGTGTTGGGCTTTTTGAGTATTTACGTACTTCTTTCTCGGTAAATCGATTCGTTTACTCATTCTCCTTGTCCTCGCGGAATTTTATGTAGATATTTATGCTACTGAAAAATGTACAAGAAGAACAACCTCATGAAAAACGTCATTCGTCTCTTTATTCTAGCGTTTGCATTCCTAGGAATGTCAACAGTCGCTGAGGCCTCGCACAATGCTGGTGGTGATATTCAATACGAATACATCAGCTCCACAGGTAACTCGCACAAATACAAAATTACCATGCGTCTGTACCGCGATGCGACAGGTATTAACCTGCCGGCCTCTGCGACAGTATACGCTTGTTCTGCAAACTTTGCTACCGTAAGTGCTACGCTCTCAGAAGTAGGTACTACAGGTGGTTCAGGGGTAGTAGCTCCAACACTTTTCGACTGTGTGAGTAGCACGAATGCCGGGGTAACCATCAACGTAATGCTTTACGAAGGTGAAATCACGCTACCAGGTAATGCGCCGGATTGGACATTTGCATTTAGTACTTGTTGTCGTAACCCTGCGGTAGATAACATCACCAACCCATCATCACAGGGCTTCTACATTGAAGCAAAGCTGAACAACCAGATCGGTCAAAACAACAGCCCGGAATTTGTTAGTGAGCCAGTACGTGCATTCTGTACAGGTCGTACATTTAACTGGAAGCAGAGTGTTGTCGAACCAGACGGTGATTCTATTTACTACCGTATTTCACACGTAAAAGCGGGTGCTTCAGGTTCTTGTTCTCCAACGAATATTCCTTACGCTGCAGGTTGGACGTACGATCAGCCGATCACTACGAACCCAGCGAACTCTTTGTACATGAACCCTTCTACGGGTTTGATTACTTTCAAACCTTCTGCTATTGAGATTGACGTAATGGCAGTAACTGTAGATGAGTACCGCTATGACTCTACCTTGTATGTATGGCGTAAGATTGGTGAGGTAAATCGTGATATGCAGATTGCCATCGCTTCTGCGTGTACACCACTTGCTCAAGCGGGTGTACAGCTTGATTACCAAGCACCAGGTATGTACCAAGATCCAGTAAATGGACTACCAACGGTAGATTACAACTGTTTGGATTCTTCAGTGACTTTGAAGTTCGCCGTAAAGTTGGATTGTAGCTCTATCTCACCTGACGGAACGGACTTCCGTTTGACAAAGCCTGACGGTCAACCGTTAGCTATTGAGTCCATCACTGCGAACTGTGATAACAACTTTGAGGCTTCTCAAATGACCATCAAACTGTTCAAGCCACTTACCAAAAACGGTAAATACTTCTTGTATTCTAAAGTGGGTAACGATGGAAACACGCTCTTGAATAAGTGTGGTTTCCCAATGAACGAATTTGATACCATCCAGCTAAATGTAGAAGGCTGTTTCAACGCCGACTACCAGTTGGAAAACGTAACTATTGAAGACGATAAGAACCCAGTTATCGAATGGAGTGCAGATACTTCGTCGTACCCGAACTACCTCTTCCAAGAATGGCAAATCTTCCGCAAGGATCCCGGCCAGACACAATGGAATAAGGTGGGTACAGTGTTCAATCAGTACAAGTACGACTTTAAAGACGGTCAGATTGGTTTTATCAAGGTCGACCAAGACAGCTACGACTATCGCGTAGACATGAAGTTGAACGATGATATGCAGGGTCCTACAGGCGATGCACACAGCATCCTCTTACAGAGAGACAATGGTATTGTACCAATCGTTGATCCTGATACCAATGCAATCAATCTCATCTGGAATACCTACAATGCTTGGCCGGTAGACAGCTATACTGTTGTACTGCAAGAAAAAGTAAACGGTACTTGGATGCAGGAGTTTGTGCATGACCACAATAGCTCTCCGCAAAACCCTGTTTTAGCGCCAGATACAACGTATGAAATGTTTGTCGAGCTTGTTCCTGGTGAATACCGTGTATGTGTTCGTACGACCAACCCTGGCGATACAGTATACACTGCTTACTCAAACTGTTTACCAATCATCGTGACTACTCCTCCAGTACCAGATACTGTGGTAGTACCAAACTTTATCACGCCGAATGCGGATAATGTAAATGATGAATTCATCCTACAATACGTAGACGATTACGAAGACCTCAGTCAAGTGACTATCTACAACAGATGGGGTGATCGTGTATGGCAAAGTGAACCGCTCTACGACAACTCTAACCCGTGGAGAGGAACCAACCAAAACGGCACTAAATTGGCCGACGGTGTATACTTCTACACCATCGAGCTGAGAAACGATGCTGACCAGTACGAGTACACTATTAATGGTACGGTCACCATTATGGATGCCCGCTAAAATGTCCCCACTCGCTTAACACGCGAACACAGCCCGGCTCCCCCACAGGGAGCCGGGTTTTTTTATCTTTACCCCAATGGCCGACGCACCCATACACATTCAAAATCTGCTAAAGACCCTGCCGCACAAACCGGGGGTCTACCAGCACATAGATAAGGACGGGAACATCCTATATATCGGGAAGGCCAAGGACCTGAAAAAGCGCGTTAGCAGCTATTTTACCAAGAGCGTGACCAGTGCTCGTATAGCAGTTATGGTAAAGAAGGTCGCCGACATCCGAACCATCATTACAGATTCAGAAGGGGATGCCTTGTTGCTTGAAAACAACCTCATCAAGGAGCACCAACCACGGTACAACATCAACCTAAAGGACGATAAGAGCTATCCCTACATTACCATCCGAAAAGAGCGCTTTCCAAGAATCTATGGACTGCGCAACATCAAACGTGACGGCAGTGAGTACTACGGTCCCTACCCGTCGGTAAAAGCGATGAAAGCGGTACTCGAGCTGATCAAGCAGATGTACCCCACGCGTACCTGCAAGTACCTTCTGAGTGAGGAAAATATTGAGAAAGGAAAGTTTAAACTGTGTCTTGAGTACCACATTGGGAATTGCAAAGGGCCATGTGAAGATCTCCAAAGTGAAGCAGACTATAACGCGGATGTCGATGCTGCTCGGAAGATCATCAAAGGACAGCTCGGCGAGGTAAAACGCAACCTCAAAGAACGAATGGCCGGTCATGCTGCAAACCTCGAGTTTGAGCAGGCGCAATACTGCAAGGAACGCTTGGATGCCTTAGAAAAATATGCAGCGAAGAGTACTGTGGTGAGCTTCCGCATGACCAATATTGATGTGTTCAGCGTAAGTATGGATGCCGAATTTGGATACGTCAACTACCTGAAAATTGTGGAAGGCGCCATCGTGCAGAGCTATACCGTGGAAATGAAAAAGAAACTCGAAGAGGAGCATCAAGACTTTTTGCACCTCGCTATACCGGAAATACGCGATCTCTTTGGTTCCACCTCCCGCAGGGTGTTTACATCGCATCCTGTTGCCCTTGAGCTCGAAGGGGTAGAATTTGCAGTACCGCAAAAAGGGGAGAAGAAGAAGCTCATAGACCTCAGCATTAAGAATGCGATGTACTACCGACAGGAGAAGCTCAAGAACATTCAGATTGTTGATCCGGACCGCCACGTTAAACGCATTATGACCCAGATGAAGACGGATTTGCGCATGCCGGAGGAACCTCGTCACCTGGAGTGTTTTGACAACTCGAACATCCAAGGAACAAATCCTGCATCGGCTTGTGTAGTCTTTAAAAACGGAAAACCATCGAAAAAAGACTACCGAAAGTTCAACATCAAAACCGTCGAAGGACCCGACGATTTCGCTTCCATGGAAGAGGTCGTGCACAGAAGGTACAGACGACTGTTGGACGAAGGAGAGCCGCTACCTCAGTTGATTGTAATTGATGGGGGTAAAGGTCAACTAAGTGCAGCACTGGGTTCGCTCGAACGACTAGGTCTACGAGGTAAAATTACCATAATTGGCATTGCGAAACGTCTGGAAGAAATCTACTTCCCAGGGGACCCCTACCCGCTCTATCTCGACAAACGAAGTGAAACACTGAAGATTATTCAGCAGGCACGCGACGAGGCGCACAGGTTCTCGTTGAGCCACCACAGAAACCGCAGAAGTAAGGGAGCTTATAAAAGTGAATTGGACGGTATAAAAGGCATTGGCCCTGAGACCATCAAATCACTAATGCGCAAGTTTAAAAGCGTGAAAAAGGTAAAAGAAGCACCCTTCGAGGCGCTCGTAGAATGTATCGGTTTGCAGAAGGCAAAACTCTTACAGACCCACTTGAAGGATTAATCCTCCTTGACCAAATACGATTGCCAGCTCGTGTGGAAGAACAGGACCGCCGTCTCGTTGCGTTCGTTGAAGTATTGAATCATACGCGCCACCGTGGTGACAATTTCTTTGGCCTTTTCGACGCGCTCTTTCAAGATCAGATCAATGCTATCAATGTAAATGGCGACACCTGTATTAGAGACACTCATGTCCTCAGGATCCTTGTCCTCGTCTTCCTCACCACCAAGAATCTTAATAATTGGCCAATTCAGGCCTCCAGCATTTAGCTCATCGCGAACTTCTGCTGCATCGACTACAAACTGAATAGAGGTACCTTCAAACATGTCTCTGAGAATTTTGACAAAGGTCAGATAAAATCGGTGATCTGGTCCAATTCTTTTTTAGAGATATCCGGAACCTCAACATTGTCCTTCGCATACCCAACCGGGAGCAATAAAAAGGGCTTTTCGTTCTGTGGGCGACCGAGAATTTTTGACAAGAATCCCATGGGTGATGGCGTGTGCGTCAAGGTACTTAAGCCCGCAGCATGGATGGCGGCTATTAAAAATCCACAGGCAATGCCTACACTCTCCTGCACGTAGTAATTCTTCGCCTTGCTCCCGTCTCCATTCACATCATAGTTCTTGCGAAACACTACAATAAGCCAAGGGGCATCTTCCAAAAAAGGCTTTTGCCAATTCGTGGCAAAGGGCTTGAGATCATCGAGCCATTCTTCTGAAGCACGACCTCCGTAGAAGGCTTTTTCCTCTTCCTCCGCAGCCTGGCGAATCTGTTTTTTGACCTCGGAATCTTGTACAGCTACAAAGTGCCACGGTTGCTTATTTGCACCGCTCGGCGCACTTGCCGCTAATGAAATCAATGCTTCAATCTGCTTCTTTGAAACCGGCGCACTCGAATATTCTCGAACACTGCGTCTGGTACTGAGGTTTTTCTCAAACTGTTCGAAGAGTTTAAGGGCCTCCTCTGAATTTGAAGGCCACGGCTGGTAAGGAATCATAGGTGCATCCATACCCGCCAAGTTAACTTTTATTTTGCCGTATCGCTAATGACCTTGCCGTCGCTGATACTGACCACTCTTTTGGCCTTTGCAATGACTCTATCGTCATGGGTCGCGAAGACAAACGTCATGTTTTCTTGGGCGTTCAGCTGCTCCATAATGTCCAGCAATTTTGAGGTGCTTTCAGAATCCAAGTTCGCGGTAGGCTCATCGGCCAAAACAAATTTGGGTTTGGATGCTAAGGCACGCGCCACGGCCACGCGCTGCTGCTGGCCTCCTGAGAGCTGACCCGGTCGCTTATCTTCCTTTCCTTCCAAGCCTACTGCCTTCAAGAGTTGCTCGGCACGGACCAGACGCTCTTCCTTGGGGCGGTCTTGCAGCAGCATGATGAAGCTCACATTCTCTGTAGCACTGAGTACAGGAATAAGGTTGTAGGCTTGGAAAACGAACCCTATGTTGTGCAATCTAAAATCAATGAGTTCATTGTCCGAGAGGGCTGTGATATCGGTACCGTCAATGAGTATGGATCCCGAAGTCGGTTGGTCCAAACCGCCAAGTAGATTTAGCAGCGTGGTTTTACCACAGCCCGAAGGACCTTTGAGCGCAGTAAACTCCCCTTCGGTAATGGTCAAATCGATCCCGTTTACTGCCTTTACAGGAACAGCGCCTTCGTACACTTTGTGAAGCCCACTTACTTCAATAACTGCTTTGCTCATACTTAATTTCCTCTAATGGCTCTCACCGGGTTTAACTTCAATGCTTTATATGCCGGGAACAATGCTGCAATTAGTGCGGTCATGATGACCATTACAGCAATGATTACATAATATTCCGGTACAATCTCCGGGTAAATTGTACTCTGCATACCCAGCTCAGCGAGGCCGTCTTTTTTGGTACTCAAATCGAGACCTACCTCCATCATAGCACGAACACTTAGATCGCCGAGAACAATCCCAATCGGCCCCGCCACCAATCCAAGCATCAGGGTTTCTATCAAAATCATGAAGAACAACTTGCGCTTGTTCATACCTACAGCCATGAGCATTCCCAACTCCCGGCGACGTTCTAATACCGCCATAAGCATATTATTGATGATCCCGAAAAGCAGGGCGAGCATGATAATTCCGAGAACAAGCACGAGCATAATGCCCATCATATCGTCGGCAAAGCCAAGTTCCGGGCTGTTTTGTTTCCATGAAGTGATGACTGTAGGCAATGCAACATTTGCACTAATAGCAGCCGTTTTCTCCTCCGTATCCTCACTCTTGTCGTAACTAATCAATACCTCATGGATGAGCGATGTGCCGATAATGCGTTCGACATCCTTCTGCTGCACGTAAATATTGAGTTCGTCCCACGCTGCATTTAACGTTCGGTAGATCCCGCTTACCCTAAACGAGGCTTTATGTATGACTCCATTATGATCCTGAAAGGTGAGGACCATTTTCTTTTTCATCCCAAGCCCCATTTTCTCGGCCAATTTTTCACTGATCACTACCCCTTTGCGCACTCGAGTTTCGAAGAAATCGCCTTCTAGCATGTAGGTCGCGATGGTGGTATTGGCGCGTTCACTTTCCGCGTTTACGCCGATAATTCTTGAGGCGCGAGTTTGCTTCGCCGAAGCAACCATTCCCTGCAGCATTGTACGTGGCGCATAGCCCGTTACAAAAGACTGCGCTTCCAAGGCAGCGACGAGATTTTCATACGCCTCAGGAGCAATGATTGCACTTGGGCTTGGGTCTTCTAAAAAGTCCGAAGAATGCGCTTGACTGTGACCCAAGGTGGCGCCTATTGCTGCCGCTGTACGTTCGTTGTTCATCCCGAAAGAGAAGCCAATGATGAGAAGTCCCGCCCATATTCCTATGGCAATGGAGCTCAACACAATGATGGAGCGAATTCGAGAGCGCCAGATGTTGCGCCAAGCGACTTTGAAGATCATGAGCGCATGCTTTCTATCGGATTCAACTTCATGATTTTCACCACTGCATATAAACTCACCAACACCCCAATGATAAAGATGATCGTCCCATGATTGAGGTTGATTATGAAGGAAGTAGTAGTGTAGAGCTTGGGCTCAAAATTGTACTGCTCAATGGCCTCCTTCATTTGACCACTGAGGTCGATGGGGTTGTACTTAAAATAAAATTGGACCGGCTTAACTACTGCCATACCTACGATGGCTCCACCCATGATGAGCATGATGTTTTCTAGTAAAGTCACAAAGGCCAATTTGGTTTTCTTCATTCCAATGCTGACCAAAATTCCAAACTCACGCTGGCGCTCAGCCACCATCATAATAACGGTACCCAGCAATACAAATGAGATGATGAAATAGAGAATGGTCACGAAGATGCGCCCACCGGCCATATCCACCTCAATGGTCTGAATGATCTCTGGGAACAATTCCTTCCACTCTAAAACCTCTAATCCTTCAACGCCCGATCCTTTAAGTGCAGCACCCACCGCCTCGTAATCCGAATCCTTGTCTACAGCGACAACTAGCGTGGTGGCTCGATCGGTACAGTTGTACATGTATTGTGCCTTCTGAAAAGGCATTAAAACCAATTGCTTGTTCAACTCCGGGTTGGTCATTCGGGCAATCCCACCAATAGGAAATGCGCCATATGCCGTTGCACCGTGATAGCCTTGACCCATAAACAACAACGTATCGCCAAGGCCCACATTGAAATACTTTGCCAAGCCCTCGCTGACCACAATCACACTATCGTCTCTAGAAAAGCTGCGTCCTTCCAAAAGGATGTCGTCCAGCTGCAAACCCGGCAATTCCACGGCAGGATCTATTCCCATCACCAGTGAGCCTTTCGTGTTGCTGCCGTGGTACAGCAGCGAAAAACTTTCCATTCTTGGGATCAATCGGTCCACACCGTCGACGGCGAGTAGCTCTTCGCTATTCACTGCACCGAGGTCCATGGTACGGTCCAAACTCTGGTCGGCCCAAAATCCATCCTCATGAATCTGAAGGTATCCAAAGTTGTTGCCCACAATCTCGTGGATCATATTCTCCCACACACCCACTTGGAAGCTTCGCAACACTACAGCGAAGATGACACAGAACATAACCGCCGCGATAGTGATAACGCTCCGTCCCTTGTTCCTCCATATGTTGCGCCAAGCGAGCTTGAGCATTATTTCACGTTTTTGATGTTGGCTTTGGTAAAGAAACTATCCGGTATAGGCGTGGTAAAGTCCACATAACTGTACCGAATCTCAGTATAGCTCTCCGGATCCTCTGCCGGAACCATCTTGATGACTTTAGGGAGTTTGCGGCCGTCAAAATTGGTCAATTCTGAAGCGCGCATTTCCGTCACTAGGAATTCGTCTTCGTCGTAAAACTCGCCGCCCAATTGTACGAATGTTGCTTTATCGATGTAGGCAATTATTCGACCCCAGACAACCGGTGCATCTGGTTTTGGCGTTAATTCCAACACCCAGCAATCTGCTCCCGCCACCTGCTTAGAACCTGTAATCTCAGGGGTGTAATCAACCGTCAAGGCACCCGCATTGATCAATGCGTCGTTCGAGATATCGGTTCCCATCCAGTTTTGGACCAATGCCGCAGGCAAGGCCACCAACTTTTTGATGGCAGGAACATAGTTCCAAATATCTTCGCCGTTTTTCATAAATACTGTGCCCGCATCGCGCTTGGGTCCAGTAATTAAGATGCAGCTCATGTCGGTGCCCTTGTTCCAAAGTTTGGCATCCATGGTACGCTGCCAACCCGGCCGAACCGTAGTAATACTCACCTCGGCTGTGCTCTGCGCACCGCGTAAGTAGGCCTCGCTCTTTTTTAAAATCGTTGAAGCATCCTGGGCCGCAAGCGTAGTTGCAAGGGCTAAAGAGATTATGGTTAGAATACGTTTCATTGCGTGTTGTTCTGCCTTAGTAACGCCCTCATTTCTTCAAAGTTTTGAGCTTAACCTAGTTTTTGGGCCAATTTTGCCATCTCTTTTTTCGCCGATTT
>DJCX01000052.1:22159-22379 GCA_002430755.1 Flavobacteriales bacterium UBA5939
ATGGACCAGCGGCACGGCATAATACCCCTCGGCGACCATGGTCATTTCTGCCTTGGCACTTTTCACAGTGTAGCCCTTTCCCAGCATATTGCCAAGCATTCTATTGCGCGAAAATTGACTGTAGCCCGTTACCAACAAATCGCCCAAATAGGCACTTTTATTAATGTTCACCTTGGTATCGCTCACCGCTTTCATGAACCTGTTCATCTCACGAGCCGCG
>DJCX01000071.1:0-312 GCA_002430755.1 Flavobacteriales bacterium UBA5939
CTATTTGGTCAGCACTCATCCGCTGCAAGATAGCTTAGACTTTAGTGCTGGATTCGCACGTTTCGACCTGGCTCCAAGTGTACTCGAAGCCTTCGATGTTCCTGAAATTGATGTGGCTGATGCGCGTATCATACCAGATAGTGGATATGTAGTGGTGCGCATGAATGCGGCTATGGACCCTCTTGAGAATTCAGAGATTATCGCCAACCGCTACTCTAAACTTCATGCCTTCTATGAGGCAACGACAAGAATTAGAGGACATTATCGCTACACCGCACACGGTATGTACGATTACCTCGATGAAGAAGGCTC
>DJCX01000071.1:642-1067 GCA_002430755.1 Flavobacteriales bacterium UBA5939
GGTCTAGCTGAGATTGAGGAGAAAGACGACTTCTTCTTAAGTCCGTATTTCGGGTACAGAGGGAAAGTCCAGCTCGAAGCCGACCAGGAGCCTATGTTCTTCAAAGGCTCAATACTCATACAGAACGATTGTAGGAACCTACAAACCACTTGGTTTGATATTGCCAGCTACATTGACCCAACAGATATCGTCATTGAACTTCCTGAGAATGATCCTTTGCAACTTCGTGACAATACGTTTAATGGCATCTACATCTCTCAAGACAGCTTGGGCGGGCATAGTAACTTCTTATCTAAATACGCAGATCGTGCTGATATAGAATTACTTTCAGCTACTGGTGTACTGTTCTATGATAATCAGGAAGAGGGCTATGTAATCACTACTTATGAAAAGCTCAAGGATAACACTGTACCGGATCCTTATCT
>DJCX01000071.1:1414-5539 GCA_002430755.1 Flavobacteriales bacterium UBA5939
GGTCTAACCATGGCGATGGCCGGTGAAGTTCGCCACGATTTGGATAAAGACGATGTATCTATTGATGCGGTATGGACGCTAGATGCACCGGTAGACAAAGATGCGTGGGAGTTAGTAGGTGGCTTGTTCTCAGACGGATCGGGAACCTTGAGAAGCGATGATGAAGCCTACGTTCAAGGGATATACGGAATCCTAGGGCAGAAAGAAGGTGCTAAATTCTTAGACGACTTAAGCAGTATTGAAGCCGATGGCCGATTCCCAAAAGAACTCCGGCAAAGCCTAGTCATGAGTGGTATTACCATGGAATACAGCGGACGCTATAAAAGTTTCAGAAGTGACGGTAAGGCCTTTATTCAAAACATCTACAACGTTCCGATTTTTGCTGAGGTAGATTGTTTGGTTGAAATCAAAGAGCGTCGAAGAGGCAGTGAGATTACCCTTTATTTGGACAACGGTACTGACTTTTTCTATATCGCATTCAAAGGAACTGTAATGAGTTTACGCAGTAGTGACGAAGAGTTCAACGCGAGCATTTTAGCCAAGGATCCTAAGGACCGCAGCGTGGCGGCAAAAGGCGACCAGCCAGCGTTTACCTACAATTTAGCGGGTAAAGGTAAAATCATGCTGCTCAAGCGTAGATTTGGCATCAAGGACTCTTAGTCAGTTCGTTTAAAAAAGTAGTTGAGGTACTGTGTTTTTATCTCGATTTAGGTCTTATTTTTACACCATGAGCACTCAAGAAAAGTATCAGCCTAGTCACGATTCCGTTGTTTTAAAGGAACAATCCTTGGTCTTGTTTAACGACCATGAAAACTCTTTTGACTTTGTGATTGAAGTGTTGTGTACAGTATGTGATCACACTGAAGAACAGGCGGAGCAATGTGCATGGATTACACACTATAAAGGCAAGTGTCAAGTAATGTCAGGTTCATACGATCAATTGCGCTCAAAGGCAGATTTAATGCTCGATGTAGGCTTAACTGTTGAGATTCAATAAGCTATCCATACCGGGCATCTTTCCTCCGAAATTTATTTCCAAAAAAATCTTTTAGGCTTGTAACAGGCTAACATTTTACTATATATTTGCCCTCCCGCAAGGGAAGATGGCCGTGTAGCTCAACTGGATAGAGTACTTGACTACGAATCAAGCGGTTGAAGGTTCGAATCCTTCCACGGTCACGAAGAGCATCAATGCTTGAAAGCCTGCAACGAAAAGTTGCAGGCTTTTTTTATTCCAATACCACCGTGCTCGCACAAGGTGGTATTGGGGTAAAAAAGTAGACTCTCGCATCGCGAGAGCAGCTTTCAAGTAGTGCTGTTCGGAATTCGGAGCATAAAGGATCTTGTAAAAATCCTTGCACGGTGACTAGAAATACAAAAGCCCCTCAGATAAGAGTCTGAGGGGCTTTTTTTATGTTCGAAATTTGAGGATTAAACCTCGGCGTCCATGAGATCAGTCACTACATGGTAGCGTGGATCTTCGATGGAACTCTGAATGTATTTGCCAAAGTTTGGATTTGCCTTTTTGAGCAATCCTTGACACTCTGGGCTCAAATGTGTTAAAATCACTTCCTTGCCTTCGTCAATGTACTTGTCCATGATGCGCTCCAATGCTTCGATGCCGCTATGATCGCTTACACGAGATTCGATGAAGTCGATTTCAATTTTGTTTGGATCGTTTTTCACATCAAACTTACTTGCGAAGCTTTGAGTAGAACCAAAGAATAACGGTCCCCAGATTTCGTAGACTTTGGTTCCATTTTCTTTGATGCGTTTACGCGCGCGAATACGAACAGCATTGTCCCAGGCAAACTTCAAGGCGCTCATAATTACACCTGCAATTACTGCTATGGCCAAATCTTGCCAAACGGTGATGGCACTCACCGCGATGAGTACAAAAGCATCAGCTGCAGGGATTTTTCTGATAATTCTGAAGCTCGACCAAGCAAATGTTCCAATGACTACCATGAACATTACCCCAACCAATGCGGCGATAGGAATCTGTTCAATGAGTGGAGCTCCGAAAAGGATAAATGATAATAAACCTAATGCTGCAACCACGCCTGAAAGTCGACCTCGACCTCCAGAATTCACGTTGATGATGCTTTGACCAATCATTGCACAACCGCCCATACCGCCAAACAAACCATTGATTAAGTTGGCGCTCCCTTGGGCAATACATTCGCGGTTTCCTGAACCTCTAGATTCGGTAAGGTCATCGATTAAATTCAGGGTCATCAAAGATTCAATAAGACCAACTGCGGCCAGAAGGAATGCTGTTGAGAATAGGGTAGACCAGTGGCCTGTAACCGTATGAAGTACATTAAAGATGTCCCACTGCAGGGTTGGGAGACCTGCTTGAAGTCCATCGCCACCGCCCTCGCGAATAAACGAGCCTACGGTGCTTACATCTAGTCCTAGACCAATGGCTAAGGCGGCAACTACAATAATTCCAGTTAGTGCAGCAGGGACAACCTTGGTGACCTTAGGTAGCAACCACATGATTAACATGGTAAGACCAACAAGCCCCATCATGGTATACAGTTCGCTTCCTTGAATCCATACTTTCTGTCCATCAACCACACGAGTGAACATGCCCAATTGGCTCAAGAAGATGACGATTGCCAACCCGTTGACAAACCCCATCATTACGGGATGCGGGATAAGACGAACGAATTTTCCTAGGCGGAAAAGACCCGCAAGTATTTGGATACAGCCTACAATGAGTAGGGTGATAAATAGCCAACTCAAGCCAAGGTTCTCTAATTGCATCGCAGTACCAACTTCATTTCCTTTTTGGATGAGATGCACCATCACTACAGCCATTGCACCAGTGGCACCAGAAATCATTCCTGGACGACCTCCAAAAAGTGAAGTGATTAATCCCATCATAAAGGCACCGTAAAGGCCTACGAGCGGATCGATTCCTGCTACGAAAGCAAAAGCCACCGCTTCCGGTACAAGTGCTAGGGCAACGGTGATGCCTGAAAGGATGTCATTTTTTGGATTGCCAACGAAGTTGTTGAAGAACTGCTTCATGAAATGTAGAGTGTTAGAAGCGGCAAAAGTAGTTGATTGAAAATGAAAAAGCCATCCCGTAAAGGATGGCTTTCAAAGAATTATGAGGAATCTTTACTTCTGGTTACGCTCGCGCAGATCGTCGTTCAACAGCTTTAATTCCTTAAGGTTGTTTTCGTCTCTATTTGCTAGGTCAAGACGCAAAGACGCACTGTAATGATCGTCTGCTCTGTCGAACTCGCCAATCAAAGTGCAAGCCAGGATAACGTTGTTGTACAAATCAGGAATGACCTTCTTGTTGATACGCGCTTTTTTATCGTTCCAATCACCTTCTTCAATAGCCGCTTCCCATGCTTCTACAGCGCTTAGAAGTTTTTCTTTGGCATCGTCTGGACGAGAAAGAAGCATTCCGTAGCCTTCTTTGGCATCGTACATTGCATTTTCTAGATCGTCATAACCGCCTTTCTTGTTATTGACGTAGATAACCTGGGCATTTCTTGCTTGCTCAGTTGTACCTAGTTTGTCATTGATTAGCCATTGGATAGAACCTAGGTTATCTTCGACAGCTGTGCTCTGAAGCTTCGTTAAGAAAGTTTGTGCATTGGTAGAAGGGTAGCTGCGTTTCTCTAGTGGGCTTTCAAAACGCTTGTAATCAGATACACTATTTGGCACCTCGTCAAGAATGATGCTGCCGTTCGGATGAACTACACGGAGCGTCATGCTGTGGCGGTAATTGAACACCCATTGGGATTTAATGATCGTAGTACTTTGCTTGGTCTTGCTATTATACTCTTTAAATTCTTTCTTCTCTGCCACAGGATCATCGTTTTCAAAGCCGAAAAGATGTACCTCAATACCGACCCCGTTCGGATCTTCTTTTAGTCCTTCTACTCTACAGTAGGTACTTGCCAATTGAGCCTCGTTAAAGATCTTCTGGTGGGTGACCTGACGTTTATAAGGCTTTGAAGGTGGGTAGTAAGGACGTGGTGGTTGTGGTTTTGAGTTTTCTAAAACCTGTTTTTCTATGATTTTACCTACCGAGCTCTTGTTGTTCCAAGCTTCTAATTCGCGCTCGTAGTTTGCTACAAGTTCGTCGTGTGCAGCTTT
>DJCX01000071.1:5871-9039 GCA_002430755.1 Flavobacteriales bacterium UBA5939
ATAACTTCACTGTGGAATCCCATGCCTTCTTCTAGGTGTATTGTTGGCGGCTGGATGTATTTAACCGTTAGTTTTTCCTTCTTCATTCTTTGACCAAACGAAGCAGTTGCCATGAGCATGGCAGCTAATAGTAAATGTGATTTTCTCATGTGATTTTGTTTTCGAGGCGAGAAGGTAAAAAAAATGCGGCCAACAGCCGCATTCATTAGGTTCAATATATTTGATTACGCACCGAGCATCTGCTGGCGTTGCGCTGAAATCTTTGCATCAGAAATATAGTCGTCGTATTCCACCATTTTATCCATCACTCCGTGTGGGAAGATTTCAATGATTCGATTCGCTACGGTTTGATTGATTGTATGATCGTGTGAGCTGAATACCAAGCTACCTTTAAAGTCCTTCATGCCGTTGTTCAACGCTTGAATGCTCTCCAAATCGAGGTGGTTTGTAGGTTCGTCAAAGAACAAAAGATTGGCTTGTTGGAGCATCATTCTACTCAACATACAACGCACTTTTTCACCTCCTGATAGAACCGAAGCACTTTTAAATACTTCTTCCCCAGAGAAAAGCATTTTTCCCAAGAATCCTCGAACGAATACTTCGTCTTTATTTTCTGGGCTGTACTCTCTTAACCAGTCCATCAAGTTGTCCTCCGTATTGAAGAACTCAGCATTTTCATTGGGTAGATAGGCGTGCTTAATAGTTTGGCCGAAGGCGAAAGTTCCTGCACTCGGTTGTTGTTTACCAGCCAATATTTCATAGAGTGCGGTTAGGATTCTGTGGTCGTCACATAACAACGCTACTTTATCTCCGCGGTTAAGCTTGAAGCTCAAGTTTTGAAACAGTACATTGCCCTGCTCGTCGTGAGCAGCAAGACCGTCTATTTCAAGAATTTGGTCACCGGCGTCGCGTTCTTGTTCGAAGATTATGGCCGGATACATTCTAGAAGAAGCCTGGATTTCATCCACGTTGATTTTATCAAGCATTTTCTTTCTCGATGTCGCCTGTTTGCTTTTTGAAGCATTGGCTGCAAAACGTGAAATAAACTCTTGCAGTTCCTTACGCTTATCCTCCGCTTTTTTATTCGCTGCTTGACGCTGGCGAAGGGCCAATTGTGAGCTCTCGTACCAGAAGCTGTAGTTTCCAGTGTAGAGTTTGATTCGCTTGAAGTCAATATCCGCGACGTGCGTACAAACTGTATCTAGGAAGTGACGGTCGTGACTTACAACGATTACCGTGTTTTTAAAATCGATCAAGAAATCCTCCAACCATGAGATCGTCTTCAGGTCCAAATCGTTTGTAGGCTCATCAAGAATGAGGAGGTCCGGGTTACCGAAAAGGGCCTGTGCAAGCAGTACACGAACCTTCGTAGAGCCTTCCATATCCTTCATTAGGGTGTAGTGATCATCCGTAGAGATGCCTAGGCCGCTTAGCAAGTTTCCAGCATCACTTTCTGCATTCCAACCGTCCATTTCCTCGAATTGAACTTCAAGGTCAGCAGCGATAAGGCCGTCTTCTTCATTGAAATCTGGCTTCATGTAAATAGCATCCTTCTTTTGCATTAGATCCCAAAGAGGTTGGTTTCCTTGGATAACGGTGTTCAGTACAGTCTCTTCATCAAAAGCAAAGTGGTTTTGAGAGAGTACTGACATTCTCTTGCCGTTTTCAAGACTTACGTTTCCTGAATTTGGACTAACCTCACCACTAAGGATTTTCAAGAAGGTCGATTTACCGGCTCCATTGGCGCCAATAAGACCATAACAACGTTCACCATGGAACTTGATATTTACATCTTCGAAAAGCACACGCTTTCCAAATTGAAGCGTAACGTTAGATACATTTAGCATGATTGGGCATTTTATGCGCGGCAAAGGTAGCTATACTTACTTGCTTATTCTTGAGGGTTGGTGTAAAAAACCACCAGAGCTCCTCTTGAACTAAATCACATATAACTTGTTGATTATTAATAGAATCAAGATATGCATTTACCTGTCTTTACGTATGCATTTAGAAAGTCTCTCGGTCGAGGGATGCTCTATGCTGCCATCTTAAGTTTTATTGTCCACCTGATTTTACACGTGCTCCGCGACTACATCCCAGGAGGTATCAACGCTTCTTTATTGAAAGATCCCATTAGCGCAATCTACACGCCGTTCTCCATTTTGTTGGTTTATGAGGCGTACCTGATGATCTATTATTTACGAAGAAGTACTACTCTTTACATTGCCAAGCAATATGAGGTTATCGCGCTGATTTTGATTCGAGGATTGTTCAAGGACATGGCCGCCCTTGATTTGAAATCGGAATTTTGGCTCAGCGACCACAATGTGCACCTGTATGTAGATTTATTTAGCGTTATGCTGTTGTTCTTTTTGATTTATTCCTTTTACAGGCTTAGTGGTTCACTGCGCTATGATGCGTTCGAGGAACAGGAACAAAAGGAGCTTGGAGAAAACATTAAACGCTTTGTAAAGTCGAAGCACTACTTGAGCATCGGACTATTCTTCCTGTTTATCATATTGGGGATACAAAGTTTCGTGGAATGGGTTATCCCAACCTTCAACCATATCGAACAGGCAAATATGATTGAGATAAATGCAATATTCTTCGAGGAGTTTTACAACTTCTTGATCATCTCAGACGTAATCATCTTATTGCTTTCCCTGCTGTATACGGACAACTTCCCAGTTATTATCAGGAATTCATCATTTGTGATTTCAACCGTCCTGTTGAAGCTTTCTTTTACAGCTGAAGGACTTCTAAGCCAAGGGTTGATTATTCTCGGCGTCTCGTTTGGCGTGCTTATGCTCTTAATTCACAACAAGTTCAAAGCACTGCACAAGATTAGTTGACCCTGAATTCTTTTACCCGCGATGGAGTAGGGCTGTCATTTAAATAGATGCTAGCTGTATACCATCCTGGTTCGAAGCCCATTTCCAGATCGGTCTCCAAGCCTGTACTAACAAACGTTTGGCTATTAGTCGTCTGATCATAGCTGCTAATATTCCAGTTCTGTACACTACTGACTGAATAGAACCAACATCCGTATTGGCAACCAAAGAACTGCTTTTCAATGACCAACTTAAGACTTACACAATCGTTCGGTCTCGTAGTCATTAAACCATAGTACTGGTATTGGTTGTAAATACTGTCTGTGGTATTTAAGAT
>DJCX01000131.1:0-4144 GCA_002430755.1 Flavobacteriales bacterium UBA5939
ATCGATAAACTCCGCAGCCTTACGTCCGCTCACATCGTACAGTACGATGGTATTTATCTCGTCATCCCACTCTTGAATCAATCGAAAGGCGTCAACGTTTTCGCCGGAATATTCTGCCAAGGAGAAAGGGTAGGAGGACTGTACAGTAATGCTGGTCGAATCTATTTGTCCGCATTTAAATACATAAAGCGTGACAGTGAACATATCATCTGCAGCATAAGCATGAAGACCAGAATCTAGGTGTGTCCCATTACCATCACCAAAGTCAAACCAAAGCGAGTCATAATTGGCACTTGAACTTTGAAAATACAAGGAGTCATTGACCATCTGATGGGTAAATGCAGCGCTAGGGTCAAAGTTCCCGACATTCCAAAGGGAAAGGCTGTCGTAAACAACGAGTTTGGTTGCCTCTCGGATAGTACTGGCGATGGCTGTATCTAGGTTCGCATCAAAGGTTATGTTCAACGGATTGCTGCGCGTGAATATTGTAAAAAAAGTACACGCAGCGACGTAAGATCCTGCTAGTGAGGGGTGGCTGCCGTCAGAGGTGTAGAGCGCTATAGTGCTGTCAGTATCACGGATATATTTCCAAACGCTGCCGACAGGACTGAGATAGGCATCGTTGGAATCGGCCATCATTCTGTAACGGAGATGCAGGAGAGAGTCCATGCCTTCATACGTGCATAGTGGAGGGAAGTAGGGACAATTCCATTGATCGCCGTTTTCTCGCCCCCAAGTCCTAAAGAAGGTAGGTTGGGCACATGGTACAATGCTGCGTATGCTGTCTACCAGCTGGTCAGCATAGGGAAGTGTTTGTGTGGCAACTTGATTGTTTGGAAAAGAAGGTTCTTGACTTTGCGCCTGAATGACCACATAATCCCAGTTTTTACTGCCCATCTGATTATACGTCGATGTATTCTGGCTGTGTTGGTAGAGTGTGGCTCCTCCGGGCGTTAGACTCGAGTTTGAGAAGCTATATCCTGCTGAAGCTGCAACATTCTCAACCATCGTAGCCAAATTGTTGTAGCCTGTGTAGCTGTTCCCAATGAAGAGAACTTGGGTTTGGGCGGAGAGCGATGTTGCAACGGTGAGCGCAGCGATAAACAGGAGTATTTTTTTCATACTCAAAGCTACTTAAAACTTGTTCGTGAATGAAAAAAGCCACCTACTTGCGTAGATGGCTTTCTTAGAGTTGTGGGCGATACTGGATTCGAACCAGTGACCCCCTGCTTGTAAGGCAGGTGCTCTGAACCAGCTGAGCTAATCGCCCTGAGCGGGTGCAAATATAGACACGTTCATAGTATTTGCAAGACCCTATTAGTAGTTTTTCGTAGAAATATTGATTTTTTTTCTCGCCCCTTATCCTAGGAGCTAAGTATCAAAGAGTTCTACCTAAATCTATTTCTCTTCTGTGTCGAAAGAAATACTGAGACTGTTCACGCAGTAGCGCAATCCAGTGGCTGTAGGGCCGTCGTTAAAGACATGGCCAAGGTGTCCGCCGCATTTTGCACACATAATCTCTGTACGAATCATGCCGTGGGTTTTGTCGAGTTTCTCGACAATGGCGCCACTTTCGATACCGGCATCAAACGAAGGCCAACCGCAGTGTGAATCGAATTTAGAATCGGACGTAAATAACGGTGCATCACAGGCTCTACAGTTGTAGGTACCTTCTTCAAAGTGCATGTTGTATTCTCCGGTGAATGGACGTTCGGTGCCTTTTTGTCTGAGAACGTAGTATTCTTCCGGCGACAACTGTTCTTGCCATTCTTTTTCCGATTTAGTGATTTCGTAAGTCCCTTTGTCAATGTTCATGTCAGACTTGTTTTGCGCATTACACGATGCGGCCAAGATTAATAAGGTGGAAAGTAGAAAGAAGTTCTTCATGTCGTTATAACGGCAAATGTCGCTCCAAGGTTTTCGCTAGGAAATGTTAAAACTCCATTTCATGATCTGCTCAATGACCTTGGAATCACGAAGTATACGTCTGTGGCCCAATCCGGTAGTTTCGATATAGGTTCCATTGGCCATTTTTTCACCGACTTCACGACCCAGAGATATGGGCGTGTCTCTATCATCGACATCGTGAAATACGAGGGCAGGAATCTTATTAAAAGGTGCCAATTCCGGTGGACTGAACATGTCAAAGTCTTCACCGTATTTAGACTTCATGTTCTTGACGATTCGGGCGTGTACTGAGCGATTAAAACCAATAGTATCACAAAACAGACCAACCATCGCAGAGATGCGGCCTGGAGGGGCAATAAGTACTTGGCGTTTGATGGGGGCACCTAAGTTCTGAACCGCATACATGGTTGCGCCACAGCCCAGGCTATGTGCCAGGGCAAGGTCGACCTCGCCCAGGTGCTGAGCGACTTGAACAATACAGGAAGCGATTTCAGGCATCAAGGTGCGCTTGCCTTCCGCTCCGCGGTGCGACACTCCGTTAAAACCGGTGATGGTGTATTCCTTGAGCAGGTCAGGGTATTGTGCTTCCATGGCTTCGACCATGATGCCGAATTGCGTGAATCGACCCGCCCAACCGTGAATGAGCAGGATGTTTTTAGGCCCCGTACCCATTTGGTATACCGGATAACGCTTGCCGTTTTCGTGAGTGAACATTGTTGGGGATCCAAAGCGCTGCTCAAACGGAATTTCACGTTTTGGAATTTTAAAAGGATAAGGTGTCACAAACCAGCGAAATGCGACGCTTGCTGCCCAACCCGTGCTGAGGAACTGCGTAGTCTTTGCTATTCTAGTCATGGCTTTAGGCGGCTTGATGGCCAGAGGTTCTTTTGGGGTGCTTTGCTGGTCTGTCATAATGGGAACACAAGGTAGAAAAAGAAAACCCCGACCGCGAACGGTCGGGGTTTTTTCTGTGCCCAGAACAAGATTCGAACTTGCACGCGAATACTCGCACCACCCCCTCAAGATGGCGTGTCTACCAATTCCACCACCTGGGCAAAGGACTGCAAATTTAATGGGAAAAGTTTGACTAGCTAATAAGGTCCAAACTTTTTTCTATGCCCTCTTGCACTCATAAAAAAAGCCCCCTCTGTGAAGAGGAGGCTTTCTAAGTGATCCCTCAGGGGCTCGAACCCTGGACCCATACATTAAAAGTGTATTGCTCTACCAACTGAGCTAAGAGATCAACCCTTATCCGCTTTGCGGGCTGCAAATATACAGCTGATTTTAAATTTTGCAACGCACCAAGAAAAAAAAACAACCTTCTTTCCACAGGTGTATTTTAACCTCCTGATTCGCTGTACTTTTGTAACAAATGTTTCCAATGAAAGTTTTCTTAATCGGCTATATGGCAAGCGGAAAATCTACGCTAGGCAAGACACTTGCTAAAGCGCTAGCACTGCCATTTATAGACTTAGATGTTGAGATTGAGCGAACTGAGGGAACATCGATTTCCGAGATTGTCGACTCCAAGGGAGAGCTGCATTTTCGCAAGATTGAAAGTGGCGTGCTTAACGAGTTACTCGAGCAAAACGATACGGGTGTATTCGCGCTCGGTGGAGGCACCCCGGTTTTTTACAATCACATGGAGCTGTTAAACACAGAAGGAGAGACCATTTTCTTGGATGTTCCTGTGGGAGAATTGGCCAAACGATTGGAAGGAGATATCAAACGTCCACTCATTCAAAACAAGGAGGATATTACAGAATTTGTGGCGAAGCACATGTTCGAGCGTCGCCCGTACTACAGTCAGGCGAAACACCGCATTGCGGGACCTTCGATAAGTGTGGAGGAGCTTAAAGCCGTTTTAAACTAGGCAAACATTTACTGCCGCCCCGTTTTCTACATTCAGTTTTACCGTCTCTTGAAGTGTGGTGCTCAAGCTTAATCCTTTGATATCGGCTTTCACTGGGTAACGCTTGTGGCTACGGTCAACGAGAACTGTGGTACTGAGTTGTTGCGGGTGGAATTCCATGAGTTTGATAACAGCCCATAGTAAGGTGCGTCCGCTGTTGAGCACATCGTCAACCAACGCGACGTGAGCGCCGGAAGGAAGGTCAATCTGCATATCTGCAGGCTTTGGATCGCCTTTATCAAGGGCCAATTCCATCAGTTCAATCTTTATATCGCTGATGGCATTCAGCTTACCAACGAGCTGCTGCGCAAGCCAATAGCCGTT
>DJCX01000131.1:4467-5225 GCA_002430755.1 Flavobacteriales bacterium UBA5939
AAGCGTTGAACTTTGTGTGCAATGGCTTCTGCGCCTAAGATTTCTGGTGTATTCGAACTCATGCGATGAAATTACGCCTTTAAGACTAATTGAACAACGTTTTCAATGTGATGTGTCTGCGGGAACATATCTACCGCACGACTTTGCGTGACGGTATATTTCTCTGCAAGCAGACCAAGGTCTCTGGCCTGGGTAGCAGAATTACAGCTCACGTAGACGATTTTAGGAATCTCTAAGTCCAAAAGAAGCTGCACTACATCGCCGTGCATTCCTTCGCGCGGAGGGTCGGTCACCAGGACATTTGGCTTACCGTGCTTCGCGATAAAATCGGCATTAAATACATCCTTCATATCGCCGTCGTAGAACGTCGCATTGTCAATGCCATTATTGGCAGCATTCAGCTTGGCATCTACGATGGCTTCTGGGATCAATTCAATACCCACAACCTCCTTCGCTTTTTCCGCCATAAATAGGGCAATAGTCCCGGTGCCCGTGTAAAGGTCAAAGACGAGATCATCCTTTTGGATATCCGCCATATCTAGGGCTACTTTGTACAGCTCGTGCGCTTGTAGTGGGTTGGTTTGGTAGAAGCTTTTCGGGCCAATTTTAAATCGTAATTCCCCCTCACCGCTATACTTGGGCATGGCTTCTTCAATAAACCCGGGACCGCTGTAAGTGATGACCTCCTGGTCATAAATGGTATCGTTTTGCTTTTCGTTGATGACGTATTGCAGCGTAGTGATCTGCGGGAAGGCCGC
>DJCX01000039.1:0-3012 GCA_002430755.1 Flavobacteriales bacterium UBA5939
TAGTGGCTTTGTAGCACGTGCCATGAGTAATGCGTTGATCAGCGAGCGCAATCCTTTGATGTCGGTGTGCTTTCTAAAGAGATCATAGAGGGCTTGTTCCTCGTAGGTTTCCAATACTTCTGCGGCGCTAATGCCACTGCCTGGGTTCATGCGCATGTCTAACGGTCCGTCGAAACGAATGGAGAATCCCCGCTCGCCAATATCGAACTGGTGTGAAGACACACCTAGATCCCCAAGGATACCGTCCACCTGTCTTGCGCCATGCAGACGCAGGTGATTTTTGATATAGCGGAAATTGGCCGCGATAAACACCAGATTTGGGTGCTCGGGCAGGTTCGCCTTAGCATCAGGGTCTTGATCAAAGGCGTAGAGCTTTCCAGTGGTCAGCTTTTCCAAAATGGCTTTGCTGTGACCGCCGCCGCCAAAGGTCACGTCAACGTACGATCCTGTTGGATCGATGTTGAGGCCTTCAAGGCATTCCGCTAAGAGGACTGGATCATGATAGCTCATTCTGACTTGGATTTATGCCGCCCATTACTTCTTCAGCGAGCAATCCAAAGTCATCACCATCTACATTAACTGCATCTTCATAAGCCTGCTTGTCCCAAATCTCGACAATGCCGTTGTGTGCGCTGAGCACTACTTCGCGGCTGAGGTTTGCGAAAGTTTTTAAATCTGGGCTGATCCCTATACGGGTAGCACCGTCAAGCTCGACCAATTTGACTCCTGCAGTAAATAATCGAATAAAATCGTTGTTCTTCTTCACGAAGCGGTTCAGTGTATTCACCTTACCCATGACCTCATTCCACTCTTGCATCGGGTACAACTCAAGACATTTGCTAAACACACTTCTCTTGAGTACGAAAGCGTCGTCCATAGCCGGCGCCAACTGCTTTTTCAAGGCAGCAGGAAGACTGATGCGACCCTTCGCATCCATCTTGCATTCGTGTACTCCAATGAGGTTTAACATGTCTTTTGATTGCTCTTCTTACAAAAGTAGAATTATCATCCCACGATTTCCCACAAACGTACACATTGTGGATAACTTTTCCCACTTGTTTTCCTAAAATGTCCGTTAGCCCTTATTTAGAGCGGTGGGAAGAAGTGGGAAAGAGTGAAAATAGGATGTGAATAACATCGTTCATAACCTCGATCGCAATGGACCCGAAAAATGCCCTAACTTTGCGCCAATACTGAGAACCATGAAGATTACTAGTGCCGATTTCGTAAAGTCTTCCTCGATCATCGAGGAGTGTCCAAAGCCGACGAAAAATGAATTTGCGTTTATCGGAAGATCGAACGTGGGGAAGAGCTCTTTGATCAATATGTTGGTGCAGCGCAAAGACCTTGCGAAGACCTCAGGTCGACCGGGGAAAACCCAACTCATCAACCACTTTGAGATCAATGAAGATTGGTATTTGGTCGATCTCCCTGGGTACGGTTATGCAAAGACTTCAAAGAAGAACCGTGCGGTTTTTCAGCGCATGATTACCACCTATATTAAAGAGCGTCCGAACTTAATCAACACCTTTGTTTTGGTGGATTGTCGCCACGATCCGCAGAAGATTGACCTTGAATTCATGGAATGGTGTGGTATGGAAGGCATTCCCTTTTCTATTGTATTTACCAAGATTGACAAACTAGGTTCCTCTGCGCTCATGAAACAGATTGCGCGCTACAAAAAGAAACTGCTGATGCAGTGGGAGGAATTGCCACCGGTATTCATGACATCGGCAGAAGGTCGCACCGGCCGCGAAGAATTGTTGCGTTACATCGACACCGTACATCAGAGCATTACCCCTGATATGTACGGACAATAACGAGGGCTTAATTTCTAACTCTCTTTCCCAGGCTCGATGATGCCTGATTTCTCGCCAAAGTAACGAGCGAAATCACGCATATCTGCGGCCAATGCGGTGTCGTCAGTGGCACGCTCGTACCCGTCAGCCATAGAGATAAACGTTTGGTGGAACATGCGCTTCATGTCGTCCATGAGCATGTCTTTCGTCCATAAATCTATGCGTAGACATTCCGAAGTTTTCTCGTCCCAAACACCCATCATGAGCGCCTTGGCTTCTTCATTGGTCACTCCGCCGTCGGATGCGTCCCAAACTATAGTTTCAGGGATGCGGTTTTCATCCAATCCAACGGTGATCTTGATTTCGCTTTCTTTCTGTACTGCCATTACGGTTTGTATTGTGCGTCACGCAAAATTCGTTGCGCATCGCGGATCTTTAAAAGTTCTTCTAGGGCCAATTCCGATTTTATCGCAAAGCTGCGCATCATTCGGTACCCTATGAATTGGGCCACCCTGCCTGGAATCTCTGCATCCATAGCAGTGCCCATTTTGGAAAAAGGCGCCGGTTCCACCAATCTTTGGCGCACCATCACATCGGTAGAAAACAGAAGCTTTTCACGCACCAGTACCTCCCAGATTTGTCGCTCATTTTCGACCAAGAAATCGTATTCCTCTAAACTGTACCCCAACACTTCGTGCGCAGGAACCTCGTCCATCACTGCTTCAACGGCTAAATGACGCTTGCCGTGATACACCATTTGACCCAACAAAGAAGGGTCATTAAAATTTTGCAATATGCGTCCTTCGACCAAAGCATTGGCATAGCTCACGCCCAATTGGCGCTGCTCCATCAACACTCTCTGATATCCTGGGATGGCATTATATCCAGGGTATCCCGCGCCCAAGAAATTGTCCAATCCTACAAACACAATAACAGAATCCTGACCGCCTGGGAAATACAGACATGGGTTCTCTATATCAATCCCGCTGATGTAATAGAACAGCTCATCCGGCAGCGCAACACCCAACAGCTCATTAGCATTGGCGCTAATCTTTGCCAGCGTTTCTGTAACCTTATTCTGGTCAAATAAATTTTGAACGTTGGTGTAATGGTCGATGAGCACTTGATTCTTACGCTCGTTCGCCCAAAAGAATCGCTCCGGCTGATTCATCACAAAAGGCCAATACACCTTCTGCATCTCCGCCCAAGGCAA
>DJCX01000039.1:3275-4335 GCA_002430755.1 Flavobacteriales bacterium UBA5939
CCGTCATTATGCACTTCAAACAGTGAACCTTCCTTTCCGCCTTCACGTTGAATAAAGTAAAAGGCAGCAATCAAAACTGCTGCGGCGAAGAGGTATATTTGGTGAACTCCTTTCATCGGGTCAAAATTAAGTGCTAGGCAATGAAATTACAGGAAACAGCAGATCATATTACGAATTGGTTGAAAAGCTATGCAGAGAACGCTGGCGTAAAGGGTTTTGTTGTAGGTGTTAGTGGCGGAATCGATTCTGCGCTCACCTCCACACTCTGTGCCCGCACCGGCCTCGAAGTACTCACCCTTGAAATGCCCATCCACCAGCATCCCGACCAAGCTTCACGCGGTCAACAGCACCAGGCATGGCTCGCTTCTAACTACCCGAATACTCGTCACGCTCAGGTAGACCTCACTCCAGTATACGACCACTTTGTCGCTGCAATGAGTCCAGACGGCGCGGACCACGAGCTCTCTCTAGCCAACTCACGTGCGCGCCTGCGCATGTCCACACTTTACTACCACGGCCAAGCCAACGGTTTGTTGGTTGCCGGAACGGGCAATAAAGTAGAAGATTTTGGCGTAGGCTTCTACACCAAATACGGCGATGGAGGGGTAGACCTGAGCCCTATTGCAGATCTATTGAAAACAGAAGTGTTCGCTTTGGCCCGCCACCTAGGCGTAATTAGCAGCATCTTGGATGCAAAACCAACAGACGGTCTATGGGGCGATGACCGTACAGACGAAGACCAGTTGGGCGCTAGTTATCCAGAATTAGAATGGGCAATGGCCCAACAAGAAGCGGGAAAATCAGTTTCAGACTTCTCGGGTCGAGAAGCGGAAGTCATGGCCATCTACCTGAAATTCAACACTGCGAACAAGCACAAAATGCTGCCTATTCCGGTATGTGATATTCCAACGGAATTCAGGTAGTTAGTCCAGCCTCACTTCGTCAACAAAGAAGTAGCTCGGATAGCCTGCTCCTGGGTGCCAGTCTTGCAGTTTTCCAGCATTGCTAAATTTCACACGTACTTTCTGTACTGGTCTCTGGGCATCATGGGCAAAAATGA
>DJCX01000103.1:0-4497 GCA_002430755.1 Flavobacteriales bacterium UBA5939
CTGTTCTTCCCAATCATAGAAGTTCTTAGCGCCATGTCTATTGGTTTGGCCGTTTGGTACGGCGGTATGAATGCTGCAACCGGCGGTAGTGTAACGGTCGGAGAACTTACGGCAATCATCATTTTCATTGGCATGCTCTTTAGGCCTCTTCGTCAACTGGCAGACAGATTCAACACCTTACAGATGGGTATGGTAGCCTCAGAACGCGTCCTTAAACTGCTCGACAGCAATCATGAAATTGAGCCCAACGGTACCTACGAGATAGAGAATCTGCAGGGTGAAATTGCCTTTAAAAACGTCCACTTTAGCTACAATCCGGATGAGCCTATCCTCAAAGACGTGAGCTTCGAGGTGGCCCAAGGAGAAACAGTCGCTATAGTGGGTGCTACCGGGGCTGGAAAGAGTACCATCATTTCTGCGCTTATGGGATTTTACCCGTACAGCGATGGATCAATCACTATTGATGGGGTTGAGCTCAAGGACATTAATGTTCATGCCCTTCGTGAGCAGCTTGCCTTAGTGCTTCAAGATGTCTTTTTATTTTCGGATACTGTGCGCGCCAATATCGTTCTTGGCGATGAGCACATTTCTGATGAAGTCCTACTCAAGGCTGCTGAAGCCATTGGAATATCGGAATTTATAGAAGAGCTCCCAGAAGGTTTAGACTATAATGTACAAGAACGCGGTGGTGTGCTTTCTGCAGGCCAGCGTCAGCTTCTTGCATTTTTACGAGCATATGTGACCAATCCAAAAGTGCTAATTCTAGATGAGGCCACTTCAAGCATTGATTCTCATACAGAAGAACTTATCCAACGCGCCCTGATAGCACTTACTAAGGATAGAACTTCAGTGATCATCGCCCACAGACTGTCGACCATACAGCACGCAGATCGCATCATTGTATTGGACAAGGGTAAGGTGATTGAAATGGGTAACCACAGCGAACTCCTCGCGAAAGAAGGTGCTTACTTCAATCTGTACGAAAAGCAATTTGCTAGCGAGGTATAAAAAAACCGGCGCCCATCGGGCGCCGGTCTCTTATTTTATTCCTTAAACTCTAGAATCTATATCCAATATTGATTCCTGAGCGCACATGAAAAGGTACGCCGTAAACTAATGAAAGGGCAGATTCATACGTGTCTGTATGAGTAATGGTATTTACTGCATTGTATCCAGCGCCGGCATAAACCCTAACAGTAATCCCATTTTCTAGGGCACCGTGCCAACCCAGGTTTAATCCTACACCAAGGGCAGTTTGTGTGAAGTTTGCGGCAACTAAATTCAAATTATCATCTATTTCTTCCCAGCCAGAAGTAGCCATAGATTTAAATCGAGCATAGGCACCGAGGTACATACCTTCATTATCATCTCCAGAATTGTCAAAATACATAATAAACTCAGGGCTCAATACGAATCCTGTAGCTGCGGCGAGAACGGTTTCATCATCAGACGTCAGCTCATTGTTGATCAAGCGCATCTCTAAATTGACTGTTTTCATATCGTCCAAATGGTACATACCCTCGAGCTTGAGTTGGCTATTCAATAACGCGCCTGTCCCTAAAGAGACTTCCACGGATTGTGCTTGCGCTCCCAATGTTCCGAATAGGAGTGAAGCGAGTAAAAAGATCTTTTTCATCGTTGTAGGTTTTGTTTCCTTTAAGGTATAAAAAAACCAGCGCCCATCGGGCGCCGGTTCTAGACATATCAAAATCGGCCCTACTTAGCCATTCATTGAAATCAAGAATTCTGCATTGTCCTTCGTTTGACGCATACGGTCGTTTAGGAACTCCATGGCCTCGATAGGGGTCATGTCTGCCAGGTATTTTCTCATAATCCACATGCGTTGCAGTACATCTGGAGCGAGAAGTAGGTCTTCCTTACGTGTGCCACTTTCAATCAAGTTGATAGCTGGCCAGATACGGCGGTTGGCGATACGACGATCCAATTGCATCTCCATGTTACCGGTTCCTTTAAATTCTTCGAAGATTACTTCGTCCATTTTCGAACCGGTATCGATCAGAGCTGTAGCAAGGATGGTTAACGAACCGCCTCCTTCGATGTTACGCGCAGCACCAAAGAAGCGCTTCGGCTTTTGCAGCGCGTTGGCATCAACACCACCCGAAAGAATCTTCCCTGAGGCCGGGCTTACGGTGTTGTAAGCACGAGCAAGGCGTGTAATAGAATCGAGCATGATAATCACATCATGACCACATTCGGTCATGCGCTTTGCCTTTTCTAAGACTATATTGGCCACCTTAACGTGACGGTCTGCAGGCTCGTCAAACGTAGATGCTACAACCTCCGCGTTTACGCTGCGTGACATATCTGTTACCTCTTCCGGACGTTCGTCAATCAGAAGTACAATCATATATGCCTCGGGGTGGTTCGCTGCAATGGCATTGGCCACCTCTTTCATCAACGTGGTTTTACCGGTCTTTGGTTGTGCCACGAGTAGACCGCGCTGACCTTTTCCAATAGGAGAGAAGAGGTCAATAATGCGCGTGGAAGTTGATGATTGACGTGATGTGATGTCAAATTTTTCGTTCGGGAACAAGGGAGTCAAGTGCTCGAATGCTACACGATCGCGCACAAATTCCGGACTACGGCCGTTGATGCTGTTGACCTTAACAAGCGGGAAGTACTTTTCACCTTCACGTGGTGGACGAACTTCTCCGCTAACGGTATCGCCCGTTTTTAGACCCATGCTTCGGATCTGGTTTTGGCTTACGTAAATATCATCCGGAGAATTGAGGTAGTTGTAATCTGAACTTCTCAAGAATCCATAACCGTCAGGCATGATCTCTAGAACACCTTCGTTGGCAATGATGCCTTCAAAGTGAAATTCTTTCGGTCGGCGACGGTTGTTGTTATGATGGTTGCGGTTGCGGTCGTTCTTATGCCCTTTGCGGTTTTGGTGATCGCCTTGATGGCGCTCTTTACGGCCTTCCTTTTGGTTGCCTCCTTCTGCAGCCGCCTCTTTTTTAGGCGCTTGCTCCGGTCTGGCTTCCTGAGCTTCGTCTTTTGGCGCTTGTGCTTCTGACGTAATATTCAGTTTCACTTTAATAGCATCTACCAACTCGCCTTTTTTCATGGTTTTGGCTTTCGGTATTTCTAGTTTACTGCCCAATTCTTTTAATTCAGGCAATTTGCGCGATTGCAAATCTTTTTCAGTCAACATGTGTGTGGGAATAATTGTAAAAGGAACCGATAGGTAGGTTTCCTTCGATCATTGTTATACAATAATAGTGAGTTTCGCAATATTGGGTGGGGTAAAGCCGATTTTTTTTCAACTTTGTCAAAATATTCAACCCATGATTCAACGCATTCAGACGCTTTATTTATTTGCCGCTGCTATCCTGAGCGCATTGGCAGCATTTGTACTTCCTATGTACGTTTTAGAAGGTGCAACATTCGCTGCAACGGCCAATGCATCAACCTTTGGCGGCTTTGGTGGCTCTATGGCTCTGTTCTCTGGGTCTATTCTTTTATATAACAATCGCAACCTACAATTGCTTATCGTTCGCTTGGGCATGTTAGTCAGCCTCGTGGTCCTAGGCGCACTTATTTGGATTATTCAAGGCGAAGGTGGCTCAGCCTCATGGGGCGTTACAGTACCGTTTGTCAATATTGTATTGGCATTTTTGGCCTCAAAAGGCATACAGAAAGACGAGGCAAAGGTGCGCTCGCTAGATCGATTGCGCTAAACTTTGGCAGGCAATTGCTCGAGCTGTCTGTTGTTTCTACAGTCCCAATAAAGGTTTTGTAAACCGTTGGTCAGCCAGATTAATGGCGCCCCAATGGTATTGTTGTAGTTGAACGCTTGATTGAACGTTTTCTGACTCAGAGCGACTTCAGGAGCTTTGCATTCAACAAGTACCTCAGGTTTTCCATTGGTGTTGGCGATGATATCGCTGCGCTTTGAATTGAACCCTGTTTTTAAACCACTTTCAATTTGCAGGTGGTGAATACTGTATCCCAATGCGACTAAGTATTGAACTGCGTGCTGTCGTACCCATTCCTCGGGCGTACATACCAACCATTTTTTGCGAACAGCATCAAAGATGAGCTCCAGACCCTCCACTTCTTTGAGTTGGATGCTTGCAGTTAATGCCTCAGGAAAATGCAATGCCGCTCGTGCCACTACTTCATGTTTGTATTAAACTTCTCCGGATACTTGCCCTGTATGTCCTTGTAAAAGGCGGTCAATTCCGCTTTGGTCTCCTCTAGGGTTGTTGGTGAAATGACCTTAGTAATACCGGCCCTTTTGTTTTTATAATCTACAAATCCGAGACTAATATCTACTCCGGCTTCTTTTGCGATGTAATAGAATCCGCTTTTCCATTTTTCAGTATAGCTGCGGGTGCCCTCAGGGCTCACAATGAGATTTATATCGCCCTCCTTCATCAGTTTTGCGCTTGTAGCCACCAAGTTGGAGCGCTCTTCCCTGTTTACACCAATTGCTCCTAGCCAAGTGAAGAATCCAAAGAAATACCATTT
>DJCX01000103.1:4813-4982 GCA_002430755.1 Flavobacteriales bacterium UBA5939
TTCCTTGCCTTCTTTTTAATCTCCTCAGGGGCGACAACCTTCCATCCAATGAGGCCTAAAATAATTCGACTAATGATGTATTTCATGGTACTGTGATAAGGCCGCTAAGATACGTCAAACCAATCCGGAGGGAATCCCAATAAATAAGCTTTCTGAGAAGCCCTTGTTA
>DJCX01000047.1 GCA_002430755.1 Flavobacteriales bacterium UBA5939
AGCATTGCAGGCTCTATCGCAACAGTATTGGGTGTGCTATTTTTGATAGCTTTAATTGTTCATTCATTATTGGCACGAAAAACAAGCAAGTATGCAGTGGAAGCTTAAGTCTTTTGAGGAATTGACTCCGCAAGAATTGTACGGGATACTCAGGTTGCGTAGTGAGGTATTCGTAGTAGAGCAGGACTGTGTGTATTTAGATGCTGATGGGTATGATGATAAGTGCCTACATCTTTGGGCAAAGGATGGAGACGATTATGTGGGTTGCACGCGAATTCTGCCTCGTGGAGTCTATTACGAGGAAGCATCCATAGGCAGAGTCATTGTGGCTAAAAGCCATCGAGGCGGGGTTCTGGGCAAGGAATTAATGCGCCGTTCGGAGGAAGCATTGTATGCCACAGGCGAGCGCGGCCCTATTAAAATTATGGCGCAATCTTATTTATTACAATGGTATTCTTCCCAAGGCTATGAAGCTCAGGGAGAAGATTTTCTAGAAGACGGCATACCCCATCGAATTATGGTGAAGGCCTAGTAACACTGCCCTGCGAGGCGTAGCTATAGGATATTACCAACTTAGTTGGCCGGATTCAATTATTTGGGAAAAAGGTGCCCTATATTTAAGATGTAATTTTGTTAGAAAGAACCTATTGCAGTCTTTAACGTGTTGCTTATCAACTACTTATCGGACTCAAAAAAGTATTCATCTTTGATTTCAGAATTATGCAGAATATGAGCATTCATATTTTGATGTGTTAGTTGAAGCAACCCTGGATCCGCGATCCGGGGTTTGTTTTTTGGATAAAAGGGTAGAGGTGACATTTATCACACAACCTGTTAGCGAGTGATTCTACATTTGAGCAAATCACAAAATTCTAACGCCATGTCTAAACACTACAATGTTGTTGTTATCGGTGCCGGTACTGGAGGTATCATGACTGCAGCACAGATCAAAAACCAGAAAAGCGATACATCTATTGCGATCATTGATCCAGCGGAAACGCATTATTACCAACCTGCTTGGACACTCGTAGGTGCCGGTGCATACGATTACAACAAAACAGGTCGCCCGATGTCCTCAGTAATTCCTAAAGGATGCGATTGGGTCAAGGACGCTGTAACAACTATTGATGCAGATAACAATAAAGTAAACACTGCTGCTTCAGGTGAATTGAGCTACGATATTTTGGTAGCCGCGCCAGGGATCCAGATTGATGTGGACGGAATCCCTGGACTAAAAGAAGGTCTAGAGGCGGGTGTGGTATGTTCGAATTACACCGATCCGAAGAAGACGTGGGAATTGGTCCAAAAATTTAAAGGAGGGAATGCGGTATTTACGCAGCCAACGACACCTATTAAGTGTGGTGGCGCGCCTCAGAAAATCATGTATTTGGCCGATGACCATTGGGCTAAAACAGGCGTAAAAAGCGATACCAATGTCATTTTTGCCACACCTGGATCCGTAATTTTTGGAGTGCCAGATTTTGCGAAGACACTTACCAAAGTACTCCAGCGTAAGAATATTCATTTCAAACCATTTTATGCCATCTCAAAGATTGATGTGGCCAATAAAGAAGTACACTTCACCAACGCGAAGCCTGGTGAGAACGATTGTGTAGTAAACGAAGGGAATGGCTTAAGCGAAAGAACAGAAGGCGATTCTGCCTATGTGATTCCTTTCGACCTACTCCACCTCGCACCGCCGCAAAGCGCTCCAGACTTTATTAAAAACAGCCCACTTTCAAACGGTACTCCAGGCGGTTGGATCGATGTAGATATCAATACACTTCAGCACAATAAATATCCTAATGTATTTGCCGTGGGTGATGCGGCAGCACTACCAACAGCAAAAACAGGTGCCGCTATTAGAAAGCAAGCGCCAGTAGTTGCGGGCAATGTTGTTGCTATGCTAAACAGCAATAAAATTACGGATGCGCAATACGAAGGATACAGCTCTTGTCCACTAGTTACCGGCTATGGTAAAATGGTGTTGGCCGAGTTCAAATACAATAACGTTAGAGATTCCGATCCGTTCCTCAGCAAATTTGTGGATACGACCAAGGAAAACTACAGCATGTGGATCTTGAAAAAGTTCGGTTTGCCGTACATGTACTGGAACCGCATGATGAAAGGTAAAATGTGATGTCTATCATATTTTGATGTGTTAGTTGGAATGCCCCGAGCCTTGTGTTCGGGGCTTTTTTATTCCTTAAATTCGTTAGCATGAATACACCCAATGCAGATGGTGCAATCTCTCTGAAGGAGAGCATGCTCGAAGTGGAAGGTTGGACCCCTGAAATCTACCAGCGTAACTTCAACGACTTCCTAGACAGCCAGCCTTATCTAGTAGGCACTCTAATGGATGCCGATGAAGGCATGGAAGAAGGCGCGCATTCTTGGATGCTCAAGGCCGTTTTGGTTTTGAAATGGTCGTTCCAAAAGATGGGATGGCGTGCCACCATGCTTAGCGAAGAAAAGTGGATAGGCATCATTGAATCACGCATGGAGATTTATGAAGAGCACCAAGGGGACAATGGCTTGGACATTCAATCCCTGATCAAGATTAGCAGCTCGCCCAATACCTTAAGCGAACTCTACCTCTACGTGGCAGAAAACAATGCGATGACCAATGAGGCTGCAGGAAACATCCTCTTTCTTCTAGACTGTGCCATCGAAGCCATGGAAATGGCAGTATTGCAGGATAAAACAGAGAGTGACGCATAATGGACAAGGCTT
>DJCX01000119.1:0-1632 GCA_002430755.1 Flavobacteriales bacterium UBA5939
AAGATTGACATGTATGTGGATTATGTGACTTATCTGAAGAAGTGGGTAGATGCGATGCCGGACGGTCATGTACGCATCTGGTCCTTTGAAGATTTAATGTCGCGCAAAGTGGAGGTGATGCAGGAAATAGCGGAATATTTGGGTGTTGCCCCGTCCTTTTATACCGATTTTGATTTCGAGCACCGCAACGAGAGCGTGGCCATTCGCAGTGGTGCATTGCACCAGTTGGGTCTGCGTCTGCAGCCGCTCATCCCACATTTTATTCAAAAAATGTTGCTGCCGGTATACATGAAACTCAACAGTGGAGGCCGTGCGCCAGACAACGAGGCCGATGCGCCTGTAATCTCAGCTTTTAAGAGCGCTCATGCACAAGTGGGTGCTGATCTGAAAGCGATGTTCCCAGAGATTCGTCTCGAGAAGTGGGGATAAGCCTGGCATCCGTGGCCAATTTGGTATAGAACCCCCTTCGAACAATCCTCCCCTTATTGCTTGTTGACTAAGTAACCCGAAGTCAATCAGCATGTTAGAACACCATAACCTATTCGTTGGAATCCTTTGTATTGCAGTTGGAATCTATGTTGCAGCTACCGGTCAGTCAACGGTAATTTTTGTCGTTTCAAGTACCCTAGGGCTGGCAAATCTTCACGTCTGGAACATTGTTGTACGCAAACCAGGGCTGCGAAGAAAAGAGCAAGAATTGGAATAATATTTCCGACATTTAGGGCATGAAATTGAACAACAGATTCACCCTATTCCTTTTTGGTCTTCTCTTGACCATCGGTGCTTCGGCACAACCGTTAACCTACTATCAAGACGCTTGGAATGAAGATGGCGATGACCTCCGCGAGGCGTTGTATGACATCATCCGAGTACACACGAAACTGCCGTATTCTTCCTCCTCGACGGATACATGGGATGTTTTGAAAGCATCCGATGTAGACCCTTCAAACTCCTCAAACGTCCTTTTGGTCTACGCTGGTATTTCTGTCAACGGTCCACAGGAATACAACAATGGCCAAGGCTGGAATCGCGAGCACGTATGGCCGCGTTCTTTGGGCGGTTTTGGAACGAGTGCTGGTGTTGGTACGGATGTCCACAACCTTAAGCCAGCAACGATTTCTCTTAACTCTACACGTTCGAATCACGAGTACGACGAGCTTGGCACCGGTGGTAATGCTGTAAACTACAACGGCAATGCAACGGGAAATAGATTGAACGCAAGTGCAGGGATCTTTGAGCCGCGCGATGATATTAAAGGCGATCTAGCGCGCATTATCATGTACATGGACCTTCGCTACGAGGGCCAACAAGGCGAACCGGATTTGGTCATGCGAGAGGCGTTGAACTCTGGCGGGAACACCTTCGCGGTGATGTCCACGCTTATAGATTGGCATTTCCAGGATACCGTGGATCAATTTGAATTGGACCGCAATGACGCCATTCACAACATGCAAGGCAACCGCAACCCGTTCATCGATCATCCTGAGCTTGTTCATTATGTCTATGGAGATTCTGTGGGTGTTGCTTGGAACCCATTCATGGATGTTGTAATTATCGAATGCGGCTTCGGAGAACCCATCAAATATTACCCAAATCCCGCCGATACTGAATTGCACCTTGAAACCCCTTTTG
>DJCX01000119.1:1981-4333 GCA_002430755.1 Flavobacteriales bacterium UBA5939
GGTACCAACCGCATCGATGTAAGTCATTTGCCGTCGGGCCAATATACCCTCGGCTTTAGCGACGGTACCAAAGAGAAAGTACTGGTCGTTCACTAGCATATCGGGCGCAAAAAATCGCATGAAAACAAACACCCCCGGCGCAGTGCGCCGGGGGTGTTTTTGTATAACCTATTTCTGTAATTCTAGCTCAACAGCTTGCGAACAATGCCGCTGATGACCTTGCCGTCCGCTTGACCAGCCATGGCGCCGGTGGCTTGGCCCATTACTTTACCCATGTCCGCCATGGACGAAGCACCCGTTGCAGCAATGATTTCTTTCACTTTAGCCTCAATGGCTTCTTCGCTGAGCATCTCTGGGAGGTAGCGCTCGATAATTTCGATTTGTGCCTCTTCCGGTTCAGCGAGATCTTCACGGCCTTGCTCACGGAAAATGGTTGCGCTTTCGACGCGTTGCTTGCGCAGCTTCGTCAAGAGCTTTAGTTCATCAGCCTCTGTCATTTCTGTAGCTCCCGCCGCAGTTTTTTCGTTCAGTAGGGCTGTTTTAATGGCACGGAGTGCTTCCAGGGCCACTTTATCTTTTGCCTTCATTGCGGTCTTTAGGTCCGCCATGATTTGTGCTTCTAACGCCATATTAGTCTACGTTGTCGTGTAAAAATGAATTATTTGTTCTGAGATTTCCTTCCCCATCAACGCCTATGTTCGAAGGTTGTTCGTCGGACTTGTGGTCCATCTCTACATCCAAACCTTGACGCATGTACGCTGGAATGCGCTCCTCCTCATCAATCTGATGAGCACTCTTGAACTGGTATTGGTAGCTGGATAAACGCGAGATGCGCTCTTTCACCTTTTTCGGGAAATCTCCGGCATTGGCAGCTTTTACTGCAGAGATGGGACGATCCATATCGTCAACGCCTGGTAGCGGGTCTTCCACCGGGGCTTCAATCTGCTCTGCAGCTCGAACTTGGAACTGCATTGCAGGACCTTCTTCCTCGGCCTCCTCGACTTCTATTTCAGGGCTGTTAAACTCAGGAGCAGGCACTTGAAAGCTGTTCTCAATGCTGTCTTGTTGCGCTTTTACTTTTAGTCCTGGAACCTCGCTTAAACTTAAGTCAAAGGCTTCGTAGGCAGTTTCTGTAGCGGCTGCTTCAGGCTCCTGTGGTGCAGGTCGCTCGCTGGCTTCAATCTCTTCTAGGTTAAGTGCAAAACCGTCTCCTTCGATATCGTCTAGTGTAAAGGTTGAAGTGGCTAGGGTTGGTGCTTGTTCTTCAAGCGTTTCCGGCATAGGTTCTTCGAATGCTGCATCCGTCGATTCGTGCTGTTCCACCATGCCTTGTGGGCGCTCCATTGGTGCGGGGGCAGGGGCCTCAAATTCAGCGGCTACCTCTGGTACGGTAACGGGTGCTTCAGGTTCTTCTTCTACTTCGTCTACGATAACGAGTTCAATCTCTTCTTCTTCAGGTTCAATAGCCTGAGAAAACAGATCCCATGAAGCTACTTCAAGGCCGCTTTGCGGCTCTTCAGTCTCCTCCTCTTGTGCCTCTAGGACGGGTGTTTTTTCTTCAACCTCGTCTTCTAGGGTGTGGATTACAGGAACAGTATCCTCTGTTTCTGCTGCGATTTCTGGGATTTCCTCTTCCAAGGTGGTTTCCGATTCTACTAGCTGTGGCTCATCGCTGGTTTCTTCAGCAACGATCTCTTCTTCATCGAGTTCGTCTTCCATGTCCCATTCAAGGACATGAACCATGGGCTGCTCGTCCTCGAATTCTTGTCCTTGCAGACTAGATTCAAAGATGCTTTCGTCTTCTTCAGGGATCTGAGGGAAACCGGCTCTAGGGTCTTCTTCAAGTAAGGCTTCGGCTGATTGCGATTCCTCTTCCTGTATTTCTTCTTCGGTAGTTTCGGCTTTTGGTTCCAGATGTGTTTCTGTGATGATCTCCGATGCTTCGTCAGCCGGGAGTTCCTCCTCCTTTTCCGCTCCGAAGTGTGGGGTTTCTTCCTCTTCGAAATCGCCAAGGTCCATAAGGATGCGGTCCTCGGGTTCCTCCTGTTTCTCGGCAGCAGGCTCTTCAGGGGTTTCAAAAACTTTGTCCTGCGGTTGAGCCACTACAATCGGCTCTTCTTTTTTCTCATCCAAGGTATGTACTACAACTTCCGGTACATCTGTTGGCAATACTTGCTTGCCTGTAGGGAACCCGGTAGCGATAATGGTACATGTGATTTTACTTCCTTCTTCTTGTTCACCGCCAATACCCATGATGACGTTGGCATTGCCGCCCGCTTCACGTTGTATGTGGTCGGTAATCTCACCTATTTCATCAATAGTGATCTCGTGCTTTCCTTCTCCTGAGGTGAG
>DJCX01000123.1 GCA_002430755.1 Flavobacteriales bacterium UBA5939
CTTGATTGCTCTTGCAGTACTTGTCGTAGGTGTGGGCATCGCAATTGTTTTTGGTGGGGCTGAAAAAGTGTTCGACAGTAGCACTATCCAGAGCAGGATGCACTATTGGAAGGCTTCAAAGGAAATGTTCTTAGACAACCCTATCTCTGGAGTGGGCGGCGGTCAATGGAAAATTGAATACCCTGCAACAGGACTTAAAGGGACCAATGAAAGTGTTATGAATGGCACCACCTCCATACTAAGACCGCACAATGATATTCTTTGGTTGTTGAGTGAGACAGGTATTGGAGCCCTATTTTTTATAGGAATGATGCTTTTGGCACTACTCCACATATTGAAGACGAAGGAACAGTTACTCTTTGGCTTAACCATAGTTGCATTCGGTGCATACGGCTTTGGTGAATTTCCGCTTGAAAGGACGACGCTACTTATTCCTTTTGCAGTGGCTATGGGCTATTTGGCAAGCCGAAGCAAATCCATTTACGAAGGAGGAAAGCCACTATCAATGGGTTTATCGGCCGTAGCTCTGGTCTTTACGGTTGCAGTGAGTGTGGCAAGAGTAGGCGGAGAAAAAGAGTCAGCGCAGGCTTTAGACGGATACATGAAGCGAAACACTCGTGCTATGGTACAAAACAGTGTTGCTGCCACTGGTACTTTCTTCGAAATGGATATTTACAACAATCCAATGCCTTATTTCGAAGGGCTTGGAATCTTAATCTCTGGCGGTCAGCAGCCCAATGCTGGAATACTAAAAAAGAGTGCAGCAGCTTTTGAGCAAGCGCTTGAAATTCATCCTAATCATATTTTAAGTTTGAACCAATTGGCCCAGATTCGTAGGATTGAAGGGAATTATGCAGAGGCAAGCCGATTGTACAACCAGGTACTAACCATGAGTCCTAGAAATACTAGTGCAGCGCTACGCCTTGCAGAGGTTGAACGCGTACGAGGTGATGTTTATGCTTCTATGAATGCGTTGAAAAAATTGGACAAAAAATATACACCCCAGAATCTCAATGGTCTTGGAAGAGAAGCTACACAAACCCTTCAAGCATTTGCTGCACTGAGTAATCCAAGGCCTGCTTCACAAAGTTTGCACCGTAAACTTCAAGGTCAAAAACCAGGTAAAATGTGGCAGATCTGGTCCCAAGCAAGGAAAAATTAAACGCTTGAAACAAGATTTGTAAAATATTTGGCACCGCTTTTGCGTTACCAATAGAAATACTACATTAGCATTATGCAACAGCAATTTATTCATACAGCAATCTTTAATAACCGCATTTATGTGTGGAAGGGTTGTGTATACAATATTGTGAAGGCATAGAGATTTAAATTATACAACCCAGGATATAGAAAGCGCCTTCACCATGTGAGGGCGCTTTTTTTATGTCCACAATTTGAACGAAATGAAAAATTTCTTCACCACCGTAAGAAAAGCAGGTCCGTTAAAAACGAGAAAGCAATTGAGCATCAATGGCAACATGGTTGATACTCAAGGAATGCTCACCGTTTGGAATCTTATGGATACAATGAACGAAATCAAAAGCGAACGTCTCGAATCATTAATGCTTGATGATCGTTACCGCGATAAGGTGAAGAACATTGATTTAAAGCTCTACAGCAATGCACAATTAGGTGAAGATTTACTCGTAGAGAGCAACTTCGCTCCAAATGGAAAAAAACAGGTAGACCTGAAGGTTTATGTGAGTAAACGGGCCAAAGGAGAGCCTGCAAGAAGAGTTTGTAAAGCGGTATATACGCTAGCCATTGAGGCAAAATAATATGGAGAATGGGCTCGTTTTGATGTGAGTGTTTGTGGTTATTTATTCGAGGGCCCATTCATGCAGGTAGTTGTACCCCTGCAATCAAAAAGCCCGGCGCTGCGCGCCGGGCTTTTATGTTATAAAGTCCTTTGAATTGACCTTTCAAGCCAGAGGAGCACTTCCGAAATATCCGCATCCGCCTCAGTAAGATGAATAGCATGCGAACACATACTGCCTGCTTTCATAAGTTGCAGATTCCCCACTGGCTCCTGCCCTTTTACATTGATCCAAACTTCAAATCTGCTCTTGGTGGCAGGCACTAAACACCCTACTTGCTTTGAGGTCCGAATGCTGTAATACTTCTTCTTACCGCTGAGCTCAAATTCCAAACCGGTGGCTTGTAAACCCTCAACGATGCGCTGGTATAAAGGTTTCCAATGCTCTTTACCCTTAAAAACGCTATCCTCAACTTGGCTTTCATCCATGTGCAAGGAGGTATTCTCCTTGGTCAGGTGAACCACCATATTCGCATGTCCGTGACCTATACCAAATTCCTCTTTCAAGCGCTTAACATTGGCCATGTGCTTCGGCTCGTTCCATGAACGGACCATATCTACCCAATACGAAATGGGCTGGCCCGTTTTCTTCTCGAGTCCTGCAATGTGGCTATGAATTCCGGCGTTTAAGTCTTGGCTCATCGTTATCCTTTTAAGGCCTCTAAGCGTTGCGTAATCAAGGCTATTTTACCTTCGGCATCCGCTTGTTTTTTGCGTTCAGAGGCAACGACAGCCTCAGGCGCATTCGAAACGAAGCGCTCATTGCTTAGTTTTTTCTCGACACTCTTCAAGAATCCCTGTGTGTAGGCCAATTCCTCCTCGAGCTTAGCAATCTCGTCATCAACGTTCACGAAGGCATCGGCCGGAATGGTGTAATTGATCCCACCAACCACAAAACTGAATGCAGATTTCTTCACTTCGTTTACGGTTGCGATCGCCTCAACGTTGGCGAGCTTCATGATGAGTGCATCGAAGGCAGAATCGTGCGCCGTGCCCTCGGCAATTTCAATGGTCAATACCTCTTTCGGAGCGATACCGTTTTCATTACGTACGGTACGAACACCGCTTACTACCTCCGCGAAGTGCGCATATGATTTCAGGATTGCCTGATCTTCCACTTTAAGCGTAGGCCAAGCGGCAAAGTTGATGGTCTGCCCTGCTTCACGCTCTGCAAGGTTTTGCCACAATTCTTCCGTAATGAACGGCATGAACGGATGCATGATTTCCAACAAGGTGTTGAAGATTGATTTGGTCGCATCCAACGCTTCGGCTGAGATTTGCTCGCCCTTCGCCGGTTTCACCATTTCTAGATACCATGAACAGAAATCGTCCCAAACCAGCTTGTAGGTCGTCATCAATGCCTCCGATAATCGGTATTTTTCAAAGCTGCTTTCCAGCTCCACAAGAGCTTCACCAATGCGGTTGCGCATCCATTGCACAGAAAGTGACTCCGAAGCACTCATGCCCTCGGCGCCAGCCTCCCACATGCCTACCAAACGGAAGGCATTCCATACTTTATTCGCAAAGAAAGAACCCTGAGAACAGAGGTCTTCGTCGAACAACAAATCGTTTCCTGCAGGCGCAGTCATGAGCATACCTACACGGACACCGTCGGCACCATATTTATCGATAAGATCTAGCGGATCCGGACTATTGCCCAAAGACTTCGACATCTTACGACGCTTCTTATCACGCACCATACCCGTGAAGTATACATCCTTGAACGGGCGCTTTCCTTTGAACTCGTACCCTGCCATGATCATACGGGCTACCCAGAAGAAAATGATATCCTGTCCAGTAACCAGAGTATTGGTTGGGTAGAAGTAATCTTCCTCTTCTTGATTTCCAGAGAATACACTGTACGGCCATAGCCAAGAACTGAACCACGTATCCATGACATCTTCGTCTTGGTGTACCGCATCAGTGCCAAGTGCTGCAACGGCTTCTGCTTTGGTCTTGCAAACGGCGACATTGCCCTCTGCATCGTACCAAGCAGGAATGCGGTGTCCCCACCAAAGCTGACGTGAAATACACCAATCCTTGATATTCTCCATCCAGTAGAGGTAGGTTTTTTCTGCGTGCGGAGGATGTAGGGTAATGTCCTTTGATTTTACGCCGTCAATGGCTGGCTTGGCCAAATCTGACATCTTCAAGAACCACTGCATACTCAGGCGCGGCTCAATCACTGCATCAGTACGCTCACTGCGTCCGACTTTATTTCTAAGGTCCCTGGTCTCGACCAATAGACCCGCCTCTTCAAGGGCTTTGGCTACTTTTTTACGTGCATCGAATCGATCCAAACCGGCAAATTCACCACCGTGCTCGTTCAGTGCAGCGTTTTGATTGAATACATCTATGACTTCCAAGTTGTGCTTCTCGCCCAACATTTGGTCATTCGTATCGTGTGCTGGAGTCACCTTTAGTGCTCCGGTACCAAATTCGATATCCACGTACTCGTCGAAAATAATCGGTACGGCGCGCCCTACTAGAGGAACGATGGCCTTCTTACCTTTCAAATGTTGGTAGCGCTCATCTTCAGGATTCACACAAACTGCAGTATCGCCAAAAATGGTTTCAGGACGTGTCGTGGCAACTTGCAAAGCCTCATCGGATCCTTCAATCTTGTAGGTCATGTAGTACAGACGGCTGTTCTCTTCTTTGTGGATGACTTCCTCGTCCGATACTGCCGTAAGTGCTACTGGATCCCAATTCACCATGCGAAGACCGCGGTAAATCATGCCTTTTTGATGCAGGTCTATGAATACATCAATGACTTGCTCGCTGCGCACTTCGTCAAGAGTAAATGCCGTACGGTCCCAATCGCAAGAGGCTCCAAGGCGGCGCAATTGCTTTAGGATGATTCCGCCGTATTCATCGGTCCAATCCCAGGCGTGTTTCAAGAAATCCTCGCGAGATAAATCTGACTTTTTAATGCCCTGTTCGCGTAGGCGCTTTACCACCTTTGCTTCAGTTGCAATGGACGCATGGTCGGTACCCGGTACCCAACAAGCGTTCAAACCAAGCATACGAGCACGACGAATTAGAACGTCCTGAACCGTATTGTTAAGCATATGTCCCATGTGCAGTACACCTGTGACATTAGGCGGTGGGATAACAATTGTATACGGCTCTTTATCAGATACTTCGGCATGAAAGTACTTATTGTCCAACCAGTGGCTGTACCACTTAGATTCAATTTCTCCCGGGGTATATTTTCCAATTTCGCGCATGGAAGTCGTTCTAATTATAAGCTGCAAAAATAAGCGCCTGCAAGCATCCAATGAACCTATAGGCTAAGAGATTGTTAATTTCCTTTGAAAGCCATTGCTTTCGAAGTACATTTGGAACTCTCAAACATTGAAATTGAACATGAAAAAATTCATCCTAACTCTAGCAGTGGCGCTATTCGGATTCGCTGCGCAAGCGCAAGAGCAACCTACGGAAGGTGCAAAAATCCAATTCGCTGAAAAAGTGATCAACTACGGTAAGATCGAAAAAGGTGCTAATGGAACTCGTGTATTCAAATTTAAAAACGAAGGAACAGAGCCGTTGGTTTTGAATTCTGTGCGTGCTTCTTGTGGTTGTACTACTCCAAAATGGACGCGTGAACCAATCGCTCCAGGAGCAGAAGGAAACATTACCGTGAAATACGATACGAACCGTATGGGTAATTTCCATAAGACGGTTACCGTAAATTCTAATGCAACGAATAAAACAGTTGTGCTTACCATCAAAGGACAAGTAATGAACCCTGCGGCTCAAAAAACGACGCCTACCAAACAAGGCGGTAGTGTGATTGCCAAATAAGGCAGGATTACGTCCCAATAATTTCAAGAAAGCCCCGTATTTTTGCGGGGCTTTTTTAGTACCAAAACAAACAGCAATGCCATCAATTTCGAAGAAAGGCACCAGCATGCCTTCAAGCCCTATCCGCAAATTAGTTCCCTTCGCAGAACAAGCTGAGCGCAACGGAAACAAGGTATATTATCTAAATATTGGTCAACCCGATATTCAGACACCTTTGGAGGCACAGCAAGCCATTAAAGAGGCTGAAGTGCCTGTATTGGCCTACAGCCATAGTGCAGGATTTGCTTCCTTGAGAGAAGGACTTTCGAAATATTACCACGGTAAAAATCTTCCGGTAAACACCGATGAAATCATAGTAACCACAGGAGGATCAGAAGCTTTATTATTCACTTTTGGATCTGCAATGGATGAAGGTGATGAAATTATCATCCCAGAACCCTTCTATGCCAACTACAATGGTTTTGCTACAGCGAGCGGAGTTAAAGTCGTACCGGTCGAAGCCAATATTGAAAATGGTTTTGCCCTGCCGCCTGTGGAATTGTTTGAGCAGGCCATCACCGAAAGGACGAAAGGCATTCTCATTTGTAACCCGGGTAATCCAACCGGATACTTGTACAGCAAGGAAGAGCTAGAGCAACTAAAAGAAATCGTACTCAAACACGACCTGTTCCTGATCGCTGATGAAGTGTACCGAGAGTTCACTTACGACGGCGAAGCTCACCACAGCATTCTTAGCATGGAAGGTCTTGAGAACAACGCTATAGTTGTGGACAGCTTTTCAAAACGCTACAGCATGTGTGGTGCAAGAATAGGTTGTTTAGTCAGTAAGAATAAAGACTTTATGGCGACTGCTATGAAGTTTGCACAAGCCAGACTTTCACCGCCTACTTATGCACAGATTGCCAGCGAAGCTGCATTAAAAACGCCACAGCGCTATTTTGACGAGGTAAATGCAGAATATGTAGAACGTCGTAATGTACTGGTCGAAGGACTCAACAGCATTGACGGAGTTTTCTGTCCAAAGCCCAAGGGCGCTTTCTACGCAGTAGCTTCTTTTCCCGTGGAAAGCGCTGAACACTTTGCACAGTGGCTATTGAGCGAGTTCAATCATGAAGGTAAAACATTGATGATGGCCCCTGCGGCAGGCTTTTACGCCAAACCAGAATTAGGAGCGAATCAAGCGCGTCTCGCCTATGTCTTAAACACAGAGGCGTTAATGGATTGTATTGCTATCTTAAAAGCAGCATTAGAAGTTTACCCACACACCACTAGATAACCTACTGTGATTGTTCAGATAAACCAAAGCCTAGCGAAACTCAACACTTTCGGTATTGACCAGAAAGCGAGTCGATTGATATGGGCACATAGTGCAGATGAAATTGCGAACTATGTAAAGCACCACGGTGCCCCTACTCTTGTTCTAGGCGGCGGTTCAAATATGCTCTTAACGCAAGATGTACCTGGAGATGTACTCAAGGTAGACATCCACGGACGTCGTGTGGTATATGAAGACGACGATAAAGTACATATCCGCTTTGGGGCCGGTGAAAACTGGCACGAAGTCGTACTGTGGACCTTGATGCAGGGTCTTGGAGGCATTGAAAACCTCAGCTTAATCCCAGGCAATTGCGGTACCGCACCCGTTCAAAATATCGGAGCCTACGGTGTTGAACTCAAAGATGTTTTCGTCAATTGCGAAGGGGTCATGGTTGAAGACGGTTCATTTTTCCACTTGAACAAGGAAGAAGCCAAATTTGGTTACCGAAACAGCATTTTTAAAAATGACTGGAAAGGAAAGGCCATCATAACGAGGGTGACACTCGAATTGACGAAAAGAAACCATCGTATTCGCACGGATTACGGCGCAATTGCATCGGAGCTTGAAAAGCAAGGCATTAACGAACCTACACCGAAGCAAATCAGCGATGTAGTTGTGGCCATTCGTCAGAGCAAACTGCCTGATCCAAATGAAATTGGAAACAGCGGTTCTTTCTTTAAAAATCCAGTGGTTAGCACGGAAAAAGGGGAAGAATTAAAACAACGTTATCCCAATATGCCGTCCTACCCTGCCGAAGGCGGTACAAAGCTCGCGGCCGGTTGGATCATCGATCAATGCGGCTGGAAAGGATATCGTAAAAAAGATGCAGGTGTACACAAGCATCAAGCGTTGGTACTTGTCAACTATGGGCAAGCGACCGGTGAGGAAATTCATGCGCTGGCAACATCCATCATGGAGGATGTCTACAAGAGATTTGGCATTCAACTAGAACCAGAAGTAAATCTAATATAATGCCTTCTGTTGCCTTTCACACCCTGGGCTGTAAGCTCAACTTTGCCGAAACCTCAACCATTGCGAAAGATTTCAGAAACAATGGATTTGAAGAAGTAGGATTCAAAGAAGCCGCGGATGTCTACGTGATTAATACCTGCTCGGTTACCGAAAATGCGGACCGAGAATGTAGAAACATCGTTGGACGTGCCTTGCGGGCGAACCCGAACGGATTTGTAGTTATTGTTGGTTGCTATGCTCAGCTCAAACCCAAGCAAATCATGGAAATGCCTGGAGTAGACCTTGTGCTTGGAGCCACTGAAAAATTTAATGTTACGCAGTTCCTTGGGGCGCTTGAGAAAACCGAAGGACCCGCGCAGATGCACAGCTGTGAGATTGGTGAGGCAAATACTTTCGTAAGCTCCTACAGCGCTGGAGATAGAACAAGGGCGTTTCTCAAAGTTCAAGACGGGTGTGATTATAAGTGTACCTACTGTACCATTCCATTGGCTCGTGGTATTTCGCGGAGCGATACTTTAGAAAACGTAGTGACAAGAGCGCAAGAGATCGCAGAAAAAGGCATACCAGAAATTGTACTTACTGGCGTGAATGTAGGCGATTACGGCAAAGGCGAGTTTGGAAACAAGCGTCACGAAAATACGTTCATGGAACTCGTCGAAGCACTCGATCAGCGGGTCGATGTAGATCGCATGCGCATTTCTAGTATAGAGCCTAACCTGCTGCGCAACGAAATTATCGAATTCACCCATCGAAGTAAGAAATTTGTACCTCACTTTCATATCCCATTACAAAGCGGCAGTGATACGCTCTTGAAGTTGATGAAGCGCAGGTACATGAGTGGACTCTACAGACAACGTGTGGAAACCATTAAAGCTGCGAATCAGGACACTTGTATAGGTGTTGATGTCATTGTTGGCTTTCCAGGAGAAACGGAGGAGTTGTTTTTAGAGACCTATAACTTCTTGAACGAGCTAGACATCAGCTATCTCCATGTATTTACTTACTCTGAGAGAGCAAATACCTTAGCTGCTGATATGGAGGGAGTTGTGCCGATTCCCGAGCGAAAAAGACGCAATAAAATGCTGCGCATTCTCAGCGAGAAGAAGAAAAGAGCCTTTTACGAAAGCCAGTTGGGCAAACGACGCCCAATTTTATTTGAAGGCGAAAACAGAGAAGGGTATATGTACGGGTATTCAGACAATTACGTTAGAGTACGAACATTTTGGGACCCTGAATTAGCAAATAAAACCAAAACTTTTTGTCTTTCAGGCATTTGCGACGAAGGATTTGTTACCTTAGAGGTAGAAAGCCGCACCGCCAATGCCACTGATTTTTCTAGAATATAAACCGCTCTGTAGCGAACGGGAGTTCTCCAACTTCTGGCAATTTGTCTCTGAAGGACAGGTTAATGATGGTATGGTGAACGAGGCGAGGCTTTTCAAAATTCGAGAAGGATTGTTTATTGGCATGGTCGGATTTGAACCTGAAAACAGGTCCGCAGTCATGGAAATTTATGGCGACACAAATACCGACGGCAGCAATCTTAAATCGCTCTGTAAAACCATTCGACTAAAACATACGGCGAAAGAATTACTATGATTGACCTCAGCGTCCTCACTGAAAAAGCTTCCTTAGTTGCTAAAGAAGCTGGTACATACCTAAGAGAAAGACAACGCACCTTCGACCGATCTGTAGTCGAGCTCAAGAGCATGAATGCATTGGTTAGCGATGTTGATCGATCCACTGAAGAACTCATCGTTCAAAAGCTAATGGAAGTTTTTCCCGAAGCAGGGTTTCTCACCGAGGAGGAAACTACCACACAGAAAACAGATTCAGAGTACACTTGGGTGATCGACCCGCTGGACGGGACGACCAACTTTGTTCATGGGCTTCCCATTTACAGTGTTAGTATCGCGCTTTTAAGAGAAGGATGGCCTGTTTTGGGTGTTGTTTATGAAGCAGGAATGAACGAATGCTTTACGGCCTATGAAGGAGGCGGTGCATTCTTAAATGGAAAGCGAATTTCTACCACAACCAGCGAGCGACTCGAAGACACGCTTCTTGCTACAGGATTTCCGTATTACAACTTTTCTAAGCTGCAGGGTTTCCAAGATACTCTGGCACACATGTACCAGCATACCAGAGGAGTACGACGCATTGGAACTGCTGCGGTAGACCTTGCCTACACAGCTTGTGGTCGATTTGACGGTTATTTTGAATACGGATTAAGCCCTTGGGATGTGGCTGCTGGAGTGGTCTTAGTTCGTGAAGCAGGCGGTATGGTCACCGATTTTTCGAACAATAATGTTCCTGTTGCTTCAGAAAGCATCATTGCTGCGAACAAATCCATCCATCCACTTGTATATACTATAATAGAGCAAAAGATTGGCTAATGTCGGATTGTAGAGTTTGGGTACTTCCAGGTATGGGTGCAGATTCAAGGATATTCAAATCGTTTAGATTTCCTTGGAATGCTACGTATTTGGAGTGGATTGAACCGTTGCAAGACGAATCGCTCTCGGCCTATGCAGATAGGCTCTTAGATAGATATCCAATACAGGAAAACGACCTGCTTTTTGGCTACAGTTTTGGGGGTATTGTTGCTCAGGATTGGGCCTCAAGAAACAAAGTGCAACGCGTTGTTCTCCTCAATTCATTACATCACGAAGCGCAATTAAGACCTTTGTATAGAAACTTAGCAGCGACCGGTGTATTGAACTGGGCGCCAGAGGGAAGTATCATCAGAATGATCAAATTCATTGCTCGTCTAAACAGCCAGCCTTCGAGAACCTTGGATCTAGTATTGGAGACTATGGAGCAGTTTGAGTGTCAGTACTACCGTTGGGTCATGAAAGCTGTCCTGAAATGGAAGCGTCCTACCCCATTGGCACCGGTAGATACTATCCTTGGTGAATTGGACCCAGTCTTCACGCTTCAAAAGCCTTCTACAGACAGATTTTGGATCCTCGAGGGCGCAACCCACCTCAGCTTTTCATCGCACAGCACGCAAATATCAAATTTGCTGAAAGAAAAGGTGGACCCAGTACTCGTTTAGTACTTATCCGTTTATTTTTGGGTATATGAAAATCCTTCCTACACCCATACCCGATCTTTTCGTAATCGAACCGCGTGTCTTTGGCGACCATAGAGGCTATTTCTTTGAGTCATACAGCAAGGACCATTTTGAACGTGCCGGTATTTCTGCCGACTTCGTGCAAGACAACGAGAGTTTTTCCGGTGAAGGTGTAGTGCGAGGCCTACATTTTCAAGCGCCGCCAAAAGCACAAGGGAAGTTGGTACGTGTTCAGAAAGGCCGTGTATTGGATGTAGTTGTGGACATCAGAAAAGGCTCTCCAACTTATGGAGCGCACTTTAGCATTGAACTCAGTGGTGAAAACAAGAAAATGTTGTGGATACCGCCTGGTTTTGCGCATGGATTTGCAACCCTAGAAAATGATACGGTCTTCTTGTACAAATGCACAGACACCTACAGCCCCGAGCATGAAGGCAGTTTACTTTGGAACGACCCTGACCTCGGTATTGACTGGGGTATTTCATCGCCTAAATTGAGTGCTAAAGATCAAATAGGCCCAGTATTAAAAGCATTCGACTCCCCGTTTACCTATGAAAAATAATATTCTCAGTGCCCTTATCGGTGCCGGTATCGTTTTGACGGCCGTGGCCATTGTGTCCTCTTCCACCGACGAACTTCATCCAGTAGAGGCACGTCCAAGCACTGTGAAGCCGTTTGAATTGCCAGAACGGATGAGTATTGCCGGAGAATCTATGCCTATGGAGCGTCTTGATGTACAAGAGAGTTTAGATCGTGAGATTTTGGTGAATTCCTATTGGCAGAGCAATAACCTGCTTATGCTCAAGCGCAGCGACAAATGGTTCCCAGTCATTGCCCCCATCCTTGCCGCTGAAGGCATTCCTGAAGATTTTAAATACCTCGCTCTTATAGAAAGCGGATTGCAGAATATCGTCAGTCCAGCAGGTGCTGCTGGGCCTTGGCAAATCATGAAGACTACGGGTCGTGAAGCAGGTCTCATCATCAACAGCGAAGTCGACGAACGTTACCACATGGAAAAGGCAACGCGTGCGGCTTGTGCCTATTTAAAGGAGGCGTACGGGAAGTTTGGCAATTGGACCTTGGCGGCAGCGTCGTACAACATGGGAATGGCGGGAACTGCGCGTCGATTGGAGGAGCAAAAGGTGGACAGCTACTACGATTTACGCTTGAACAGTGAGACTGCTCGCTACGTCTTTAGATTGGCTGCAGTCAAGCACATTCACGAACACTTGGGCGAATACGGTTATGTATACCATCAGACTGAAGGGTACACGCTTCCCGACTTTGATACCGTTCAGGTTCAGGGTGCAGTCGTCAGCTGGGTAGATTGGGCGCAAGAACGTGGGATGACGTATAAGGACTTACGATTGTACAATCCTTGGATTCGTTCATCAAAATTGACCAATAGCTCAAACAATACCTACTCTATTCTCGTTGCCAAATAAGCATGAGCGAACAAATTGAAGTTTACGGTGCCAAAGCGCACAACCTGAGAAATCTGGATGTTAAAATCCCCCGCAATGCCTTGGTGGTCATCACAGGGCTCAGTGGATCGGGAAAGAGCTCGCTGGCGTTTAATACTATTTATGCTGAAGGACAGCGCAGGTACATGGAGACATTCTCCTCGTATGCGCGTCAGTTCCTCGGGACTATGGAGCGCCCTGAAGTGGATAAGATTGAAGGACTGTCGCCTGTCATTTCCATAGAACAAAAGACGACTTCAAGAAACCCGCGTTCCACTGTGGGCACTGTAACTGAACTAAGTGATTTCCTTCGCCTGCTCTATGCTCGTGCTTCTACAGCATTCAGCTATAAGACCGGTGAACAGATGGTCAGCTACAGCGATAGCCAGATTATTGAGCTTATCGGAGAACGATTCATGGGAAAAAGGATTGCAGTCTTAGCGCCTGTTGTAAGAGCGCGTAAGGGACACTACCGTGAACTGTTTGAGCAGATTGTTCGAATGGGCTTTGTCCGCGCCCGTGTTGACGGTGTGATTGTGGAGGTGAGCAGTGGATTTAGATTGGACCGCTATAAGACGCACGATATTGAGATTGTGGTGGACCGCATTCGGGTGGCTGCTACGGCCGAGAATAGGATTGCTCAAAGCGTTGAAACGGCTATGGCCCATGGTAAAGGTACCATCGCCGTCATTGATTTGGACAGTCAAGAATTGGCCTATTTTTCGCGTCAACTCATGTGTCCTACTACGGGTATTGCCTATCAAGAACCTGAGCCAAACACCTTCTCATTCAACAGTCCTAAGGGAGCTTGTGTAAAATGCGACGGTCTTGGAACAGTGAAGGAAGTCAATTTAGATAAGGTTATACCGGATCCAAAAACTACCATTCGAAAAGGGGGATTTGCACCCGTTGGCGAATACAAGAAGAATTGGATTTTCAACCAACTAGAAATCATCGCACTCAAACACGGGTTCGATCTAGATACAGCCATCGAGAATATTCCAAAGGAAGCCCTCGATATTATCCTTTACGGGACCAATGAGGTCATGACTATTGACCACAAAGCTATTGGCGTTACAAAAGAGTACAAGGTCAACTTCGAAGGTGTGATCAACTTCATCGGTTCACAATCCCGGGAGGCTAAGAGTCGTGCTATCCAGCGCTGGGCGGATGATTTCATGGAAAATGTGGAATGTTCCAATTGTAAAGGTGCCCGTCTTAAGCGCGAAAGTTTGCACTTCAAGGTTGCCGGACAAAGCATTAGCGATGTGAGCACCATGAGCCTCGTCGATTTCTCAGATTGGGTACACAGTCTTGAAACGAAACTGGGCCAAAAAGAATGGACCATTGCCGAAGAAATCGTAAAAGAGCTCAAGGCTAGAACGGCCTTCTTGCTCGATGTAGGTTTGGGTTATCTCAATCTAAACCGAAGTGCACGCAGCCTAAGCGGTGGAGAGGCACAACGGATTCGACTGGCCACCCAGATTGGATCCCAGCTTGTCAATGTACTTTATATCCTAGATGAGCCATCGATTGGCTTACATCAACGAGATAATGCACGACTTATTCAAAGTCTAAAGCAGCTTAGGGATATAGGCAATAGCGTTCTTGTCGTGGAGCACGATAAGGACATGATAGAAACTGCAGACTTCATTTTGGACATCGGTCCAAAGGCTGGAGTACATGGAGGAAACATTGTGGCCCAAGGAGGTATCGAAGATATTAGGGAAGCCGGCAGTATAACCGCAGATTACCTCAAGGGCATTCGTGAGGTACCGGTCCCGGCAGAGCGCCGTATACCTACTGGATTTATTCAGCTTAAGGGAGCCACAGGCAATAACCTGAAGAATGTAAACGCGAAGATTCCGCTCGGTATTCTTACCTGTATTACCGGAGTTAGCGGCAGTGGTAAGAGCACACTAATTAACGGTACGCTCTACCCCATCTTGAACCATCTGATTTTCCGCGCAGTGGCGAAACCACAGCCGTATAAGAGTATTGAGGGTGCTGAACAGATTGATAAAATTATCGATATCGATCAGAGTCCAATTGGTCGTACTCCGCGTTCGAATCCTGCTACATACACCGGTGTATGGTCCGAGATACGACAACTCTTTGCCAACCTTCCCGAGAGTAAAATTCGTGGCTACAAGCCCGGACGTTTCTCTTTCAACGTGAAAGGCGGACGCTGTGAAACTTGTGAAGGTGGTGGGCTGCGTGTGATTGAAATGAACTTCTTACCAGATGTTTACGTGCACTGCGAGACTTGTCAAGGTAAGCGCTTCAACCGCGAGACGCTCGAAGTTCGTTACAAAGGCAAGAGCATCAGTGATGTGCTTGACATGAGTATTGAAGATGCTTTGGAATTTTTCGAGCATGTCCCTAAGATCAAGTTAAAACTTAGCACACTTGTCAATGTTGGCCTCGGTTACATACGTCTAGGACAACCGTCGACGACCTTAAGCGGTGGCGAAGCCCAACGCGTAAAATTGGCCACAGAACTCAGTAAGAAGGATACGGGCAATACCATGTACATTTTGGATGAACCTACAACCGGTCTTCATTTTGAAGATGTACGCGTGTTGATGGAAGTGATTCAACAGTTGGTTGAGCAAGGAAATACGGTCTTGATTATTGAGCACAATATGGACGTCATCAAACAAGCGGATCACATTATTGACTTAGGACCAGAAGGCGGTTCAGGTGGTGGTAAGATTGTCGCTACAGGAACGCCAGAGCAAGTCGTGAAAAACAAGGACAGCATTACCGGTCAGTTTCTTGCACTAGAATTAAAGTAAGCGTCTAGAAGTCGGTACGTTTTATGTACCTTATTGGGTAATAAACCTATTACCTATGAATACAATGAAACGTAAAACCTGGACTGAGATTAAATCCGACGATAGTTGGGCATTGTTTAAGATCATGTCTGAATTTGTGGAAGGCTATGAGAGCCTGCGCCGCATCGGCCCTTGTGTAAGCATCTTTGGGTCGGCAAGAACGGACGCTACTGAGCCACAATACCTTCAAGCAGCGACAGATATCGCTGAGAAGCTGACGAAAAAGGGCTTTGGCATCATTACAGGTGGCGGTCCTGGTATTATGGAAGCTGCCAATAAGGGCGCCCAAAAAGGGTCTGGACCGAGCGTTGG
>DJCX01000120.1 GCA_002430755.1 Flavobacteriales bacterium UBA5939
TTTTGCGTAAATCCACCGATAGATAACACTAAAAAGAATTAATTCTTAAGAAAATGAAAAAAGCACTCTCTTTGCTTGCAATCGTTGCCCTTTCAATGGGTACCGTAAACGCCTACGCACAGGACGAAATGGCGGCTACTGAAGAAGTAGTAACAGATTCTGCTGCTACTGAAACTATGGACTCTGCTGATGCAGTTGTAGATTCTGCTGCGGCAGCTACAGATTCTGCAGCTACTGAAGAAGCTACTGAAGAAGTAGTTGAAGAGGTAGTTGAAACTGAAAAAGGATTCACTCAAATCTTGAAGGAGAAATTCATCGAGGGTGGTGCATTCTTCATGTCGTTCGTATTGTTGGCCTTGGTATTGGGTCTAGCACTTGTAATCGAGCGTATCATCTACTTGACTTTCGCACAAACAAACACTGAGAAGTTGTTGAGCGAGGTTGAAGGTGCATTGAACAACGGTGGTATCGACGCTGCTAAAGAAGTATGTCGTAACACTCGTGGTCCAGTTGCTACAATTTTCTTCGAAGGTTTAGACCACTACGATGAAGGTCTTGACATGGTAGACAAATCAATCATGAGCGTAGGTTCTGTAGAGAATGGTAAGCTTGAAAAAGGTGTATCATGGATTTCATTGTTCATCGCATTGGCACCAATGCTTGGTTTCATGGGTACGGTAATCGGTATGATTGGCGCATTCGACGCGATTGAGGCAGCAGGTGATATCAACCCTTCTCTTGTAGCGGGTGGTATTAAAGTGGCACTTTTGACAACAGTATTTGGTTTGATCACTGCGATCATCCTACAGATTTTCTACAACCTTATCGTTGCGATGATCGACGGTATCGTAATCAAGATGGAAGATGCATCTATCTCTTTCTTGGACTTGTTGGTAGAATTCAAAAAGAACAATAAATAAGAACTATGGCTGATAAACTCCCATTAATCGGACGTGTCCTAGGCATTGTTCTTGGTCTAATCGGCGTTGTACTATTTATTATGGTAGCAGCGAACGAAGATCAAGCGCCAGGATTCGTATCGTACGGGATGGTCATTACTATCGTTAGTATGATTATCGCCGTATTGAGCTTCGTCCTTGCTCTTGTGATAAACCCACAAGGCATCAAAGGCGTAGGTATTGGTTTAGCGGCAATTCTTGTTATCGGCTTGATCTCATGGTTCACGGCTGATGGCTCAGATTTCGCACAATACAAAGATGTTACTGAAGCTACTTCTAAAGCATCGAGCGCAATGTTGACTTCGTTCTACATTTTGTTCTCAGGTGCTGTTTTAGCTGTAGTTTATTCTCTAGTTGCTAGAGTAATTAAATAAGGAGCGCTATGGCAAGAAATAAAAGAGCCATACCAGAAATTAATGCAGGTTCGATGGCGGATATCGCCTTCCTACTCTTGATTTTCTATCTCGTAACCACGACTATGGATACAGATAAGGGGATCAACAGGAAGCTTCCACCTATCGAAGATGAGTTAGTTCAAGATCCTCCACCTATTAAGGAACGTAACATTTTTACAGTTCTAGTAAACTCGAACGATCAGTTGCTAGTAGAAGATGAATACCTAGAGATTAACGAGCTTCGTGCTAAGGCTATGGAATTCATTGACAACAACGGCGACGGTTCGTGTGAATACTGTAAAGGTTACGGTGTTTCTTCAAGTTCTGATAACCCTGTTAAGGCGGTTATCTCGCTTCAAAATGACCGCGGTACTTCGTACGGCATGTATGTAAAGGTTCAGAACGAACTGGTTGCAGCCTATGAGGACCTACGTGAGCGTTACGCTGAAGAGGAATACGGTCGTTCATACCGCGGTATGGATCCGGAAGAGGACGAAGAAATCATCAAGGAGATCAAGAACGCTTACCAGCAGAAAATTTCTGAGGCAGAACCATTAAATATTGGTGGATAATGGCAGTAATTAAGAAAAAGAAGGATAAAGCGTTGCCAGCGGTAAACACGTCGGCACTTCCTGATATTGTATTCATGTTGTTGTTCTTCTTCATGGTTGCTACGGTAATGCGTGAAGTAGATTTGAAGGTGAGTGTAAACAAGCCTCAAGCAACAGAAATTCAGAAGTTGGAACGCAAGTCTTTGGTTACTTACATCTACGCAGGTTCGCCTCGTGCTAAGTACCAGGACAAGTTCGGTAAGACGCCTAGAATTCAGCTCAATGATGCGTTTGCATCTATCGATGACCTACAACCGTTCGTTGTCCAAGAGCGTGAAGCTAAGGCAGAAGAAGACCGCCCAATGATGACCATGTCTATCAAAGCAGATAAGACTGTTAAAATGGGTTTGATTTCTGATATCAAATTAGAGCTGCGCAAGGCGCAAGCTTATAAGATTAACTATAGTTCTCTGCAGCCAAAAGATGCAGAAGCATTGTACAGCGCAGACAACTAAGCAAAGAGAACGCTATATAGCGAAAGCCGGTCCCCCTGGGGCCGGCTTTTTTGTTGGCGCGAAGCGTTGAATTATTGGTGCAGCCAAGCGGTATGTTTGCCTCGAATGTTTCTTAGCCACAGAATTCCAAAGACCAATGGGACAAGACCCACTATGCTCCATCCCAAGGCCATAGTGCTTTCAGTCTGAAGCTCGCCACCTGCGACATAAGACGATAGCAATGCAAAACCATTATTAATAGAGTGGAGTAAAATAGGCGCCCAAAGACTACCTGTCCAGTATTTGGTGTAGCCCAGCAGAATACCCATAAACAGCAGCGGAATGAAGCTTAAAGGCTGTTGATGAGCGATAGCAAAGCATGCTGCACTAGCGAGGACTGCGCCACGTAGCCCAATGCTTCTTTGAAACAATTTTTGCAGCACACCACGGAAAAAGAACTCTTCGCCGAAGGCAGGTACCAAAACCATTACTACAGTATTGGCCAAAAGAGCGATTAGTGAAGTGTCCTGCAGCAATGTTTTAAGTGAGTTGGTTACAAGCGCTTCTTGGTCTTTAAGACCTTGGAAGTATTCGGTATCAGGAACGATGTATTGGTTGAATTGTGCGAGAAGGTCAATGGCGAAAAAGGCACCTACACAAGTCAATGCTAGAGCCGCATAGGTATGGCTAGAAGGCGGGAGCTTCTCGGCATTTTTTCTGGAATGCGTGGCGGAACCATAGCTTGGCAAAAAGACTAGATTTAGGAAGCGTGAGGGGTTACTGGCGACAATCTGAGCGAATATGAGCGGGGGCATTAAAAACAGCCCGAGCGAGACAGAGAATTGAAACCATCTCATGCCTTCTGGAGATGCGATGCCGTAGGTGGCGTTAACGAAGGTTAAACCAATGCCTCCGAAGAATACAAGGCTTGCTACGGTGATAAAAAATAGCGTCATTGCAGATCTCGCATTCCCC
>DJCX01000130.1 GCA_002430755.1 Flavobacteriales bacterium UBA5939
TGAGCGTACTCGTGAGGGTAATGACCTTATGCGTGAAATGCTTGAATCTGGCATTATTAATTACGGCGACGATTTCATGCACGCCATGGAAGAAGGCGGTTGGGACCTTAGTAAGGTAGACAAGGAGTTGATGAAAACTTCTAAAGCAACCTTCGTATTCGGTCAGATGAACGAGCCTCCAGGTGCACGTGCACGTGTTGCCCTTTCGGGTTTGACATTGGCAGAGTACTTCCGTGATGGTGAAGGCGACGGTCAGGGTAAAGACATCCTTTTCTTCGTTGATAACATCTTCCGTTTCACGCAAGCAGGTTCTGAGGTATCGGCACTTCTAGGTCGTATGCCTTCTGCGGTAGGTTACCAGCCAACCCTAGCTTCTGAGATGGGTGCGATGCAAGAGCGTATTACTTCTACTAAGAACGGTTCTATTACTTCGGTTCAAGCGGTATACGTACCTGCGGATGACCTTACGGATCCGGCTCCTGCAACAACGTTTGCTCACTTGGATGCAACAACGGTATTGTCACGTAAGATCGCTGAACAAGGTATCTACCCTGCGGTTGATCCACTAGATTCTACTTCTCGTATTTTGACTGCGGACATCGTAGGTCAAGAGCACTACGATACTGCACAGCGCGTAAAAGAGACATTGCAGCGCTACAAAGAATTGCAGGATATCATTGCGATTCTAGGTATGGAAGAGCTTTCTGAAGAGGATAAACTAGTAGTATCACGCGCTCGTCGTGTAGCTCGTTTCCTTTCTCAGCCGTTCCACGTAGCAGAACAGTTTACAGGTCTTCAAGGGGTATTGGTAGATATCAAGGATACTATCAAAGGCTTCAACATGATCTTGGACGGTGAGCTAGATCAGTACCCAGAGGCTGCCTTCAACTTGAAAGGTACCATTGAAGAGGTGATCGAGGCTGGTGAGAAAATGTTGGCTGAGGCTTAATCCAACTAGATTATGTACTTAGAAGTCATCACACCTGAAGCAGTATTGTTCAAAGGCGAGGTAAGCTCAGTAGTGCTTCCTGGTCGCGACGGTCTCTTCCAGATCTTAAAAGATCACGCACCAATCATCTCAGCTTTGGGACCTGGTACGGTGAAGATTCGTGTTGCTGACGATACGCAAACGCTAGATACATTGAGCTCTCAGGTTATTCTTGATACTTCTGACGACAAGCTTTGCACCGTAGAGGTGAAGGGCGGCGTCCTAGAGTGCAAGAACAACAAGATCTCAGTACTCGCTAGTTAATTAGGTAGCGAATTATATTTTGTAAAAAACCCGCAGCGCAGCCGCGGGTTTTTTTGTGCCTTTCATTCCTAGCCTTAAATGTGCCAACTCCCGCAGGTCGTTATATATTCGCAGACCAACACACAATGAAATGAGAAAGACAATGCTTCTATGTGCCGTGCTTTTGACGGCATCATTAACTGCACAAGAATTTGGACAGCGCAAGGGCTTCCGAGGAATCGTAGCCAAGAAGGACAAGCCGACCTTGCTCAACGAGGTAGAGGTAAGTACTTCGGCTGCCGGGGATACTTATGCGACAGCGGCCCGTACGGTGACCGTATTGACGGCAAAGGAAATTCAAGAGTTGCCGGTGAACACGATCAATGAGGTGTTGGAATATGTTGCCGGATTAGATGTGCGCCAGCGCGGACCCCTAGATGTGCAATCGGATATAGGTGTGCGTGGCGGAACCTTCGATCAAGCTTTGGTTTTGGTCAATGGCATTCGAATGAACAACATGCAGACGGGTCACCACAACATGAATTTACCCATTCCCCTAGCCATGATTGAGCGCATAGAAATCCTTCACGGAGGTGCTTCAAGAGTACACGGTGTGGGAGCGATGACAGGTGTTATTAACATCGTCTTGAAAAAGGCACAGACGAAATTAAATGGTGGTTACCGCGCGGCTGCCGGTGCACACGGCCTTCAACAGCATGCGTTAAACGTTGGGTTGAAAGTGGGTAAATGGGGTGCCTTGGTGGGCATGCAGCGCGATCAAAGCAGCGGCTATGTGAATAATACAGATTTTGAATCGGACCGATTCACGCTTGCTCTAGAAAGAGATGTTACCTTCTTAGGATTCCAAGGCGGTTTGAGCCTGCTTTATGCAGAAAATCAAAAGGCTTTTGGTGCGGCAGATTATTATACAACTACATTCCCGGACCAATTCGAAGCGACGACCACGACGCTGTTTGGTACATCATTGAAGTTGGCAAAAAACAAGTTGAGCTATGCACTCGATCTTAATTACGTCGGTGGGACAGATAGATTTGAATTGTACCGCGAGACACCAGGGCAAGGGGGCTTTGATGCTTCTTATGTGGCCTACCAGTTCGATTTGAATACCACAAGGTTCTATCGTCCAGCGACACAGGATACAGCTGCGGCATGGTATACAGGGCACAATCATCACCGCACTAATGCTTATACTGTCAATGAGCGGGTGACCTATGAATGGAATCCACTTCATACCACGACAGCGGGTATTAATCTTCGTTACGACGATATTCGTTCGAATGCTTTAGGAAATGTGGGAGTCGTTGACCAAACCCCGATCCCAGGATGGCCCGGATCGTATACGCGATACCAAGATCAACTCAACATCAGCTATTTCTTGGAGCACCGCTATACATCGGGCCCGATGCGTGTTACTGCAGGGGTGATGTTGAATCAGCGCCAATTGGGCGAGGAAAATTTTGTGAGCGCGTGGAGTCCAGGGATTGACGTGGCGTACAAATTAGGCAAGGTCACCACAGCGTATGCTTCAGCGGACCAGAGTATACGCTATCCAACCTACACGGATTTGTATTATGCGCGTGGTAATGCTTTTGGTTCCATCGATCTACAGCACGAGAGTGCGCTTAATCTCGAAGCAGGACTTCGCAGAGGGGTTGATAAGAACATTCGCTACAATGCGGCACTTTTCCACCGCCGCTCTGCCAACCTCATTGATTGGGTGACGTATCCGGGTAACGATACGGCGTACGCGCAGAACATCACCTCCTTGAATCTAACCGGTCTCGAAGCCAACTTCGGCTATTATGCCACCAAGCGCAAAGACTTTGTGCGCAGCGTAGTAGGTTCGGTGCTTTTCATGAACGGCTCGTCGCCTGAGGTTGATTACAGCTCTTTATATGCGCTTGACTATCTGGCGGCCAAGGCAAATATCACAGTGAACAATAGATTGGGTAAGGGCTTGTACTTGAAGTGGGCGTTGACTGCTCAAGATAGAGTGGGTACTTACCGAGATGCAAGTACTGGTAATGAGGTGGCTTATGCGCCGTTTGTCATCGCTGATGCTAAATTGTACTGGGCACCGATTGCGGGAATCACGCGTCGCCAAATCCCGTTCCAAGCCTTCGTCAATATTAATAACGCCTTCGGCGCTCAATACTACGATCGTGGCAATGTGGCTCAACCGGGACGTTGGATCAGTACAGGGTTTGAATTGCGATTTAGATAAGTCGAAAATTTTTCAAGCGTAAAAAAAGCGCCCCGTCAGGGGCGCTTTTTTTATTTCAACTTCTCGTTGTTGTGATGTCTGTCGTGGTCGCGTTCGCGTTTGACGTTCATTTTTTTGTCGAAAGCGGCTTGTAGGTCTGTGTCGGTTTGGTTTGCCAAACAGAGCACTACGAAAAGTACGTCGCTCAGTTCTTCGCCAAGGTCTTTTGCCTTGTCGCTTTCCTTTTCACTTTGTTCGCCATAACGGCGTGCAATGATGCGTGCAACTTCGCCCACTTCTTCCGTGAGCTGTGCCATATTGGTCAGTTCGTTGAAGTAACGAACGCCATGGTTTGCAATCCACTCGTGTACTTCTTCTTGCAGTTTACCCAGTGGTAAATTCGTAGGGACGTTAATCGGGTTTAAGGCCATTATTCTTTGTTTTTTGAATCGATCCATATGGTAACAGGACCGTCGTTAATAAGTGAGACCTGCATATCTGCACCAAACTTTCCAGCTTTAACAGGCAAATCACTTACATGCCATAGTTGCTCCATAAAGTACTCGTACATCGGTTCTGCATGAGATGGGCGAGAGGCCTTCATGTAGCTCGGGCGGTTTCCTTTTTTGGTGGAAGCGTGAAGGGTGAACTGTGAGATGACTAAGAATTGGCCACCAGCTTCCATCACGTTTCTATTCATCACTCCCTCGCTATCTGGGAACAACCGCATACGTGCAATTTTTCCGCAAAGCCAATCTGCATCCTCTTCAGTATCAGTAGGCTCCACACCTAAAAGAACCAGAAGTCCTTTTTCGATGGCGCCTATCTCTGTGCCATCCACTACAACACTTGCTTCGCTAACGCGCTGTAGTAGAGCCCTCATTTAGTTGAAGGCTGGGTTTGGGAAGACGATTAACTTATCGCCGTGCACGCGGTACAACTCGTCCATGTTCTCATTGATAGCACGGCCCATACCGGTCAAGCTTGTTGCTTCACCTAGAGAGGTGGTTAATATGAGTGCAATTCTGTTGGATTCCGCCATCTCAAGCATCGTAATATTGCGGCCGATTTTTCCATAATTAGGGGTGCCGTCATAAAGTGAAGGCATCACAACAAGGTTCTTCGTTGCCAAATCTTCGACGGTAGGAAGCACCTCTTGCTCTTCAGCCATGAGGATGACTTCAACACCACTTTCTTGACACAATCTTAGGAATTCTAGAGCGTCTTGATTGTAGTCGAACCTGCTCACTTCTTGCGCCTCACGGATTCTAAGATCAAGCGGTCTGTCGTTATTGTCGAAATACCTGTTCATGGTATTCTGATCCAGCAAAAGGAACGGTACATCAATGAAAACAACTGGCCCCTCTTTGATGCTGCCAAGCTTACGTTGAAGCTGATCTGCAGCATACTTGAAGGTTTGTTTGTTGATGAATTCAAATTCACTAGACTTTCTCCATTCTAGCGCCGGGTTTACCGGTGGTGGGGGCGGAGGGACGTCTGCTACAGCTTTCTTCTGAGTGCCACATGAGGCCAGGCCTAATGCGCTAATGGCTAGTAGTGCGATAATGTGTTTCTTCATCGTAATCGTTTAGTTGGTTAAGATAACTCTCGTATCGAGTCGGTGCAATTTTATTCGCTTCAAGTGCTTCCTTTACCGCACATTGCGGCTCATTTACGTGCAGACAATTGTGGAATCGACAATCTTTGCTGAGCGCAAATAGTTCAGGAAAGAAATGACTGATCTCTTCTTTTTCCATGTTGACCATCCCGAAACCTTTGATACCGGGCGTATCAATGATGTCCCCGCCAATGGTAAGTGGATGCATCTCCGCAAAGGTGGTGGTGTGCTGTCCCTTTCTGTGGCTATGGCTCACTTCACCCGTTCTCAGGTCCAATTCCGGTTCAATAGCATTCACCAAGGTACTCTTTCCGACACCACTATGACCGCTGAGCAATGTGGTCTTTCCTTTTAAAATTTCTTTCAATTCCTCGAGTCCTTGACCTTGAGTAGCGGAAGTTTTCAAGACTTTATAGCCGATAGCGCTATACACAGCCTCTCTGTATTCAAGTTCCATCATCTCCTCTTCCCCATACACGTCAATCTTATTAAAGACGATGACGGTAGGAATGGAATAGGCCTCGGCAGTGGCTAAGAATCTATCCATGAAGCCAGTAGAGGTCATAGGCTCTGCAAGGGTCGTTACCAAAAGCGCTTGATCCATATTGGACGCGATGATGTGTAAACGCTTGCTGAGGTTCACACTCTTGCGGACGATGTAGTTTTTGCGGTCTTCAATGGCTTGAATGATGCCTTGACCTTCGTCTTTTTCTTCCAATTCGAATTCAACGAAATCGCCTACTGCCAGAGGGTTGGTACTCTTAATTCCGGCCACACGAAACTTCCCCTTGATTCTACAATCAAAGAGATCGCGGTTTTCCAAATCTCTGACTTGGTACCAGCTTCCCGTACTTTTTAGAACTACGCCTTTCACAGGGCGCAAATTACGGAATTAACGCTTGGCGTACATGTTGTCGTAATACTCCTGATAAGTCCCTGAGGTTACGTTTTTCAACCACTCTGCATTGCTCAGATACCAATCGATGGTGATGGCCAGCCCTTCTTCAAAAGTCACGCTTGGCGCCCAGCCCAACTCTTTGTTGATCTTGGTTGCATCAATGGCATACCTGCGGTCGTGACCCGGACGGTCTTTCACATAGGTAATGAGCTTCTCACTGCTTCCTTTTTCACGGCCCAATTTCGCGTCCATCTGCGCGCACAGCACCTTGATGAGATCGATGTTGGTCCATTCGTTGAACCCACCAATGTTGTAGGTCTCGCCGTTCTC
>DJCX01000075.1:0-551 GCA_002430755.1 Flavobacteriales bacterium UBA5939
ATCTTCATGGGATTGCTAAGCACGCTGTGTGATGCAGCAGATAAAGGCGAGAACATCGAAGGTGCTTGTATCGGTTTCATGGGCTACGGTTCAGGAAGTAAGGCGAAGGTCTTCCAAGGTCACGTGCAACCTGGATGGTCGAAAGTTGCCGGATTAGATCTGTTTGGCAGTCTAGAGAACCGTACTGCGGTAGATTTCACTACGTATGAGAACTGGCACAATGAGCGTTTAGACGGTCCAATTCTTCCTTCGAAATCCGGCTTTGTTTTTGACGGTCTCAGAACAGCAGAAAACCAAGAATTTTTCCGAGATTACAAGAAACAGTAATCCGTTATTATGGCCGAGGGGGAAATCGTAAACAAAGTCGCGCAGAGCCCACTAATTACCTTCAATCTTGAAGACTACCTGCCTGCAAAGGTGGAGCAACTAGATATTGCTCAGTTCCTTGATGGAGGATACCTCTTGCGTGAAAAAGAGTTTAGAGCTTCTCTTAAAGATTTCGATTACTCCTCGTTCGTTGGCGCCACAGTACGTATCCATTGTTCTACGGA
>DJCX01000075.1:863-2083 GCA_002430755.1 Flavobacteriales bacterium UBA5939
GATATCCGAAGCTTCTGGGCACCTACTGAGGAGGCCTTTTTTGCGCAATACTATCGGTGGAAGTTGGCCCAAGTACATTGGTCGTCCTTTGAAGGAAAACCGATCATCATCAAAGGGTGTGGCGATGCTCGCATTCCGCAAGACGCCTATATCCAAACGGCAGATGCGCTTAAAGGCATCGCAAAGAAAATTAGCTACGGGGAAGCCTGCTCAGCAGTACCCCTAAAATAACTAGAGCGTTATAGCCAGCCCGATGTTCTGGCTCGTCGCAGCCCCTAATTCTGGTACCAAAACCCCAGATTCAACAATTGGATTAAGGCCGTAGTAGTAATACAAGTTAAACGGTCCTCGGCCTGCCTTTAGATAGGCGCCGTATCGAAGTGTACTGAACCCACCAATGTTGTAAAACTTCACACGGTAATTTTCGGCTTGCAGGTAGGCGTAAGAATCTACTCGATATCCAGCGATTACACCAACGTAGAAGCGGTTGTATCGTCCTTTTTTATTGGCTGTCGAACGGTACCTAAATTCTAACACACCGTCCACATATTCAGCGGCCAATCGGTTTGAGAGGTAGGTTACTCCATCCATATTCTGAAGCGTCTGAGTGCCGTCTGCTGAAACATCAATGTGCAAGTTTCCGTGGTAGAAATGACCGCTGTATCCCACGCCATACGCCAAGCCAAAATGAGTCAGTCCAAAGGTGCTTTCACGCAGAAGCTGCACCTCTTGTGAATTTGCTTGCCAAGCAGGTACAAAAGTACCTCCAGCGCCCACAACCATCAACGATGAGGTATTGAAGCTCACCCCCTCGCCCGGCTCCGGGATGAATGCTTTTCCTTGTGCGAAGGCCAAAGAAGAAGCCAAGAGAATTAGTAAAACGTATTGGAATTTTCTCATTCTTAAGAACAAGTTAGTGCAATAGATTCAAATCCATCGATCTCCAAGGTGATTTCATCCCCCTGAACTACGGGTACCATGGGACCTAAAGCACCAGATAAAAGAACTTCACCCTTGGTCAACGGCTCGCCCTGATCGGCCATTTTCTGCGCCAACCACAAGGCTGCATTCAGCGGATTGTCCATACAGGCTTTACCACTCCCTTCACTGCAACATTCGCCGTTTTTGTACAAACGCATAACCGCAGTCGAAGGATCCATTTCTTCCAACGTTTTGTAGTCTTTGCCAATGATAAAATGCGAGCCTGAAGCATTATCAGC
>DJCX01000075.1:2421-18664 GCA_002430755.1 Flavobacteriales bacterium UBA5939
CGGATTTCTGAAATAGCATCTTTGAGCAGTGCCATGGTAATGTTGCTCGCAGTGATGTCTTTGCCAAGCACAAAAGTCAGTTCGCCTTCCACCTTGGGCAATATCGCTTTTGACGTATCAAAACTGCCGCTGGCCGAAACGTCCATGGTGTCGAAAAGAATACCGTAATCCGGTTGATCTACACCCAACTGCTCTTGAACTGCAAAAGAGGTCAATCCGATCTTTTTTCCCACTACTTTCTCGCCTCTTTCCTTGCGAAGGGCAACCAGCTCTTTCTGTACGGCATAGGCTGCGTCCACATTATTATCAATGTGGTTACGGATAGGCGCAATGCTCTGGCCAGAATTCAAAGAATCGAACAGTTGTTTTCCAAGGTCTTTGTGCAATGACATAGGTGAGATTTTAACTCCTCTAAAGTAGTGTATATTTGTAGGGAACCCGCACAAACTAAAGAGTCAATCCTATGCCGTTTTATCAAAAGCAAGGACAATTTCCACACAAGCGTCATACCCAGTTCCGCAAGGAAAATGGCGAGCTGTATCATGAAGAACTTTTCGGGACTATAGGCTTTGACGGCATGTCCTCGTTATTGTACCACAATCATCCGCCAACCATGGTGAAAGAGGTGGGCGAAAGCATCGATATTGCACCGAAGATTGCCGTTGAGAAAAATATGAAGGCCTACAGACTCAAAGGGTTTGACGTAAAGCCGACGAAAGATTATTTAGAAAGTCGCGTGCCTGTTTTGACCAATAAAGATTGTACCATCACTCTTGCTGCCCCGACAGCATCCATGACGGATTACTTCTATAAAAATGCGCAGAACGACGAGGTCATTTTTGTGCATGAGGGGAGCGGAACATTGAAGACCCAGTTTGGGGAATTGGCTTTTTCTGAAGGTGATTATCTGGTCATTCCTCGCGGGATGATTCAGCAGTTTCACTTCGATACCACCGACAATAGGTTCTTTATCATCGAGAGCAGCCACCCTGTATATTCTCCAAAACGCTACCGCAACTGGTTTGGGCAATTGCTCGAGCACAGTCCGTATTGTGAGCGGGATCTGCGTACGCCCGTGTTGGGTGAAGCACATGATGAATTAGGAGACTTTACCATGAAGGTGAAGAAAGAAGATATGCTTCACACCTACACCTATGCAGCTCATCCCTTTGGCGTTGTAGGTTGGGACGGGTTTAATTACCCATATGCCTTCAGCATCCATGATTTTGAACCGATTACTGGGCGAGTTCACCAACCGCCACCGGTGCACCAGACTTTCGAGACAGGGGCCTTTGTCATCTGTTCGTTTGTGCCGCGATTGTACGACTACCACCCAGAATCGATCCCGGCTCCATATAACCACAGCAACATTGATTCTGATGAAGTCTTGTATTATGTGGACGGAGATTTCATGTCGCGCAACAATATTGGACGGGGACAGATTACACTACACCCTGCAGGCATCCCTCACGGGCCACACCCTGGCACGTACGAGGCAAGCATTGGGAAAAAGGAGACGCTAGAATTGGCCGTAATGGTCGATACTTTTGCCCCGCTAAAAATAACAGAACAAGCCCTCGCTCTTGATGCTGGTGAGTACCACAAGAGCTGGATCAAATAACCTATTGCAATGACCAACACATTACCTAAACAATACGAAGACGCCCAGGATTTCTTGGAACTTTGGGGCACGGACCATGTGGAAATCTACGTGGGTAACGCCAAGCAAAGTGCCTATTACTTCAAAACGGCATTTGGCTTCCAAGAGGTGGCCTACGCAGGACTAGAAACAGGCGTTAGCGATCGCACGTCCTATGTACTCCAACAAGATAAAATTCGCTTGGTAATTACCTCTTCCATGGTGAAAGACAGCGACATAAACAGACACCTCAACGACCACGGTGATGGGGTGAAGTTTGTGGCGCTATGGGTGCCTGATGCAACGAAGGCATTTGAGGAAACGACCAAGCGCGGTGCGAAGCCTTATCAAGAACCTAAAGTCATTGAAGATACCCATGGAAAGGTGGTGACTTCAGGGATTTATACTTATGGCGAGACCGTGCATATGTTTGTCGAGCGCAACGAGTACGACGGGCCGTTTTTACCCGGTTACGTTGCCCGCAGTCCAAAGTACCAGCCAGGACCGGTTGGCCTGAAATACATTGACCATATGGTGGGTAATGTAGATTGGGGTCAGATGAACGCTTGGGTGAAATTCTATGCCGAGGTGATGGGCTTCTCTCAAATCATCTCTTTCGACGACAAGGACATCTCTACGGAGTACACTGCGTTGATGTCGAAGGTGATGTCCAACGGCAACGGCCGTATCAAATTCCCAATCAATGAGCCGGCCGAAGGCAAAAAGCGCTCACAAATTGAAGAGTACATCAACTTCTACAACGGTGCCGGCGTACAACATTTGGCGTTGGCCACAGACAACATCATTCACACCATTCACGAGCTTCGTGAGCGCGGCGTAGAGTTTTTAGATGTTCCGGACACCTACTACGATGATCTTAAGGACCGCGTAGGGGCTATTGATGAAGACATGGAAGTGTTGAAGAAATACAAAATTCTCGTGGACCGCGACGATGAAGGCTATTTGCTCCAGCTGTTCACGAAGCCACTCATGGACCGCCCGACCGTCTTCATTGAAATCATTCAGCGCAAGGGTGCGACAAGCTTTGGAAAGGGGAATTTTAAAGCCCTGTTTGAAGCCATCGAACGAGAACAAGAAAACCGAGGAACCCTCTAACCCCAAATACACGAATTAATGAACCTATTAGCAAACGACCCTTCGAGAAAGAGTTGGATTCCTGTTCCAGCAGGAAGCGATTTCCCCATTCAAAACCTACCGTTTGGCGTATTCATTCCCGAAGACGATATCATTACCACTGGAACACGGATCGGGGACACTGCGATTGACCTGAGTGTTCTCCATCAGCTTGGCTACTTTGACGGTATCGATCTACCGGATGATGTGTTCTTGCAAGACACATTGAATGATTTCATTGCCCTGGGCCGACCTATTTGGAGAGCAGTTCGCAACAGATTGGCTGAAATTTTTGAAGAGAATAATGACGCACTAAAAGGAAATGTTGCGCATCAAAACAAAGCACTCTTCCCTGTAAGCCAAGTGCAGATGCTCATGCCCGTTTTCGTGCAAGATTATACGGACTTCTATAGCTCTATCGAGCATGCAACCAACGTAGGAAAGATGTTCCGTGATCCTGACAATGCACTGCTGCCTAACTGGAAACATATTCCTGTAGGCTACCACGGAAGAAGTTCTTCTATTGTGATTAGCGGCGTGGATTTACACCGCCCGAAAGGACAGCGCATGGCACCGGGTGCTGATGCACCTACTTTTGGCCCAAGCATCCGCATGGATTTCGAACTTGAGCTGGCATTCATTACTGGCGAAGGTAAGCCTATGGGACACCGCATTAAAGCTGAAGAGGCGGATGAATATATCTTCGGTATGGTGTTGTTCAATGACTGGAGCGCCCGTGATATTCAAAAGTGGGAATATGTGCCGTTGGGCCCATTCCTTGGAAAGAACTTTGGATCAAGCATCAGCCCTTGGGTGGTGACTATGGATGCTTTGGAGCCCTTTAAAGTGGAAGGACCTGCACAGGATCCCCCAGTACTGCCGTATTTGAAAACGGAGGGCAAGAACAACTATGATATTAAGTTGGAAGTGGAATTGGCCCCAGAAGGAAAAGAAGGGACTGTGATTTCACGTTCGAACTACAAATACATGTACTGGAACCAGCGTCAGCAGTTGGCCCATCATACCGTCAATGGCTGTAATATCAATGCCGGTGATATGATGGCGTCAGGAACAATTTCTGGAAAGTCGAAAGACAGCTATGGTTCTATGCTGGAGCTGAGCTGGGCTGGAAAAGAGCCCATTACTTTGGATACCGGAGAGACTCGTACCTTCATTGAAGATGGCGATACTATAAGCATGCGCGGGCATTGCGAAAACGGTGAAGTTCGCATTGGATTTGGCGAAGTAAGTACGAAGATTCTCCCGGCCATTGAAGATTAAGAATTTGAAGTAAAGCCTCTTCGTTGCTCGAACAATGAAGGGGCTTTTTTCTTACCTTTTAATCGACCTAATTAACCCAAAATATGTCACAGAAAAACTACATCTCTAAGGTGGTTTCCGACGCTCATGCAGCTTTGGACGGCTTGGAGGACAATATGACCGTAATGTTCGGCGGCTTTGGATTGTGTGGGATTCCGGAAAATTCCATTGCAGCCATTCGCGATAAAGGCACCACTGGCATCACCTGTATTTCAAATAATGCTGGGGTGGACGATTTTGGTTTGGGACTACTCTTAAAGACCCGACAAATCGTAAAAATGATCGCTTCGTACGTTGGAGAGAACGATGAGTTCGAGCGCCAGATGTTATCTGGGGAGCTCGAGGTGGACCTCGTCCCGCAAGGCACCCTTGCAGAGCGCTGCCGCGCCGCAGGCGCTGGTATACCTGCCTTCTTTACGCCTGCCGGATATGGAACAGAAGTGGCCGAGGGCAAGGAAGTCCGTGTATTTAACGGCAAACCACATATTCTAGAACATGCCTTTGATGCACCCTTCGCATTTGTCAAAGCATGGAAAGGAGACAAAGCGGGAAATTTGATTTTTAAAGGGACCGCAAGAAACTTCAACCCAATGATGGCCATGGCTGGAAAAATTACCGTGGCTGAAGTAGAGGAGTTGGTTGAAGTGGGTGAATTGGACCCGAATGATATTCATGTGCCCGGCATTTTTGTGCAGCGCATTTTCCAAGGTACCGATTACGAGAAACGAATAGAACAACGCACCGTGCGTGCAAAAGCTGAATAGTATGGGATTGAGTAAAGATCAAATAGCACAGCGTATTGCACAGGAACTGCGCGACGGATGGTATGTAAACCTCGGTATTGGTATTCCAACATTGGTAGCCAACCACATTCCTGAAGGCATTAACATTGAATTCCAAAGTGAGAACGGCATTTTGGGCATGGGCCCCTTCCCAGTTGAAGGTGAGGAAGATGCCGATTTAATCAACGCCGGTAAGCAAACCATCACGGCAATGCCAGGGGCTTCGTTCTTTTCGAGCGCCACGAGCTTTGCTATGATTCGGGGCCAGCACGTGCAACTCACCGTATTGGGTGCCATGGAGGTCAGTGACGGCGGAGACATTGCCAACTGGAAGATTCCAGGAAAGATGGTCAAAGGAATGGGCGGCGCCATGGATTTGGTGGCTTCAGCGGAAAACATCATCGTGGCCATGCAACACACCAACAGACGCGGGGAAAGCAAGCTGCTTTCGCCTTGTTCTCTACCTTTAACCGGGGTAGCCTGCGTTAAAAAGATTGTCACTGATCTTGCAGTATTGGAGGTAGATCCTGATCGTGGATTCGTACTCTTGGAGCGTGCTCCAGGTGTGAGCGTTGAAGAAATTCAGGAGAAAACCGCCGGACGATTGGTAGTTGAGGGCGATGTTCCTGAGATGAAATTGTAAGCGAATATTTTTGCATAAAAAAGGCGCCCGATGGGCGCCTTTTTTATTTCTCTGTTGTGAGCAATGTACCCATCAGTTGGTACAAGGCAATCTGTGCATTAACGTCCCTAAACTGGGCTGAAGATTTCCCGTTTTCTGCGGCTAACCAGGCCACCATGTGCCCAGGATTTCGTGTTATAACCTCAATGAAAATCTAACAATATTCGTTGAGATCACAAATGTAATCATTAATAAGTAATTACTCACTCATTAAGAACCAATTCCCGCATTCCAGCTGCTATGGATTCTACTATGCCCATATGTCCCAACGCTCCCGATGCCAACATACCTTCTTGTGCGCTAATTAAAGTGCGCGCAACATCCGTCGGTTTTCCGTGCCCAATAGCGCCTAAGGCCCAAGCAAGTCGCTCCAGCAATACCGCATAACGTAACTCGTGATCTATACCCAACTCCTGGGAAAGTCGAAGTGAGGTAATCCACATCTTGGCACTATCCACATACTGTATGGTGCGCACTGAGTAGTCTATAAAGGCACGGAGGAGGTCCGCAGGATCTTCTGCTGAAATAAACTGTTGAATTTCATTCTGATAACGCTCGTCGCTTTGTTGGAGCAATTCTTCTACCAAACCGCGCTTGTTCTTAAAATGCCGAAATATGAGGCCTTCACTCACGCCTGCCTTCTGAGCAATTCGAGCGGTAGAAGTTGCCGCATACCCTTTTTCAGAAAACAAATCTAAGGCAGCAGATATGATGTCATTACGTTTATTTGACATAGTAAGTAATCACTTACTAATATACTATAATTAGTAACGTATTGACGTTCTCCTAGAAAATTTAATGTGCTTCGAGCCAATTCGCTCCAGTTCCTACCTCCGCAACCATAGGAACAGCTAGGGAAACAGCCGCCTCCATCTTTTCAATGACCAACGATTTTAGTGCCTCTAATTCTTCTCTGCGCGCGTCAAAGACCAATTCATCATGCACCTGTAAAAGCATTTTTGACTTCATATTGGCATCACGCATGGCACGATCAAGCTCAATCATGGCAAGTTTGATGATATCTGCTGCAGACCCTTGGATGGGTGCATTGACCGCGTTGCGTTCGCTGTGTCCACGAACCACTGCATTACGGCTATCAATATCCTTTAAATAGCGACGTCGACCTGTGATCGTTTCAACATATCCCTTATCACGAGCAACGGCTACTTGTTTGTCCATGTACTCCTTGATGCCTGGGTAAGTTCTAAAATATCCGTCAATGGCTGCTTTCGCTTCCTTACGGCTCATGTCGGTCTGCTGGCTCAATCCAAAGGCGCTTACCCCGTAGACAATACCAAAATTGACCGTTTTTGCATTCGAACGCTGTTCTCGAGTCACTTCTTCAGGAGCCACCTCAAACACCTTTGCTGCAGTAGCACGGTGAATGTCTTCGCCGTTTTTAAAAGCACTAATCATTGCCTCATCCCCTGCTAGTGCTGCAATTACGCGGAGCTCAATCTGGCTGTAATCTGCCGCCATGAGTATGTGCTCTTCATTGGCTGGCACGAACATCGCACGCACCTTACGGCCGTTTTCGGTTCGGATCGGAATGTTTTGAAGGTTTGGATTGGTTGAAGACAATCGGCCCGTCGCAGCGACTGTCTGATTAAAGCTTGTATGTATTCTTCCTGTCTTCCCGTGAACCAATTCCGGCAAGGCGTCTACATACGTGCTCTTCAATTTCTTCAACTCTCTGAAGTTGAGGATATGCTCGATAATGGGATGGCTCTTGCGCAATCCTTCAAGAATCGCCTCTGACGTGGCATATTGGCCGGTCTTGGTTTTCTTGGGCTTGTCCGAGAGCTTTAAGTCATCGAACAACACCTCACCTAACTGTCGCGGGGAGCCTACATTGAACGGGCGACCTGCCATCTCGATGATCTCGCGCTCCAAACGAACAATTATATCACCCAATTCTCCACTATAGGTATTCAAAGCATCTACATCCACCTTAATACCCTCGCGCTCCATGCGCGCAAGCACCGGAACCAGCGGCATTTCAATATTGTGGAATACCTTATCTACGCCTGTTTCTGACAGTTTTGGCTCAAAAACCTGCTTGAGTTGGAACGTAATATCCGCATCTTCTGCAGCATAATCAAGCACCGCAGCCGGTTCGATATCCCGCATGTTTTTCTGATTCTTTCCTTTCTTACCAAGGATAGACTCAATGGAAATGGTCTCATAATTAAGATACGTCTCTGCGAGAATGTCCATATTATGGCGCATGTCGGGTTGAATCAAATAATGGGCGATCATGGTATCAAACAATGGCCCCTTCACCTCAACGCCATAGTTCATCAAGACACTCAAGTCGTATTTGATGTTTTGACCAATTTTTTCACCGGCGCTTTCCCAGAAAGGTTTAAACGCCATGATCCATTCCTCAGCTTCGGCTCTATCTGCGGGCACAGGAACATAATACGCCTTGCCGGAAGCATACGAAAAACTCATACCTACGACTTCCGCATCCAAGACATTCAAAGAGGTCGTTTCCGTATCAACGGCTACTGAAGATTTTTCAGCCAGCAAGTAGGCCAACTGCCTTGCCTCCTCTATAGTTTCAACGAGTTGATAAAGGTGGTCGGAATTAGCCACAGAGTTTCTTGAACTTACCACCGCAGCCTCTTGTGTTGGCGCATCGTCTCCTCCGAACAAACTCATTTGATCGTTGGAGGTAAGCTTTACTTTTTTTGTTGGCGTTGGGGAAGCTTCGGCCGATTCCTCACCGGTTCTTTTTAATCCCAATCGACGACCAAGCGTTCTGAACTCTAGCTCTTCGAAGATGTCCATCAAACCGTCCTGATCCCATGGGTCTCTAGTCAATGTCTCGGGCGCAAGGTCAATAGGTACCTCTGTGATAATTCGCGCCAAACGCTTGGATAAAATGCCCAGTTCGGCATTGTCACGAATCTTCTCGCCCAACTTTCCCTTGATCTCATCGGCATGTGCCAAGGTTTCTTCTAGCGAACCGTATTGTTTCAGCAGCTTGCTCGCGGTCTTTGCTCCAACACCAGGTAGACCGGGGATGTTATCTACGGCATCGCCCATCATACCGAGGTAATCCACCACTTGCATGACGTTGTCCAGGTCAAACTTTTCACAAACCTCAGCCTCGCCCCAGACCTCTGGAGGATTTCCCCCGCGTGCCGGGCGGTACATAAATATATTCTCACTCACCAGCTGCCCGAAATCCTTATCAGGTGTCATCATGTAGGTGGTGAAACCTTCTTGCTCCGCCTTTTTTGCTAGGGTGCCTATAACATCATCCGCCTCATAGCCTGGTACACCTAAGGCTGGAATTTTGAATGCCTCCAAAATTTTATGGATGTACGGAACAGCCAGTTTAATGGCCTCCGGGGTAGCATCTCTATTCGCCTTGTACTCTGGGAAGATTTCATGACGCTCTGTCGGCTCTGGCAAATCAAAACAAACAGCGATATGAGACGGATTCTCCTTACTTAATAGATCCAAAAGTGCGCTGGTAAAACCATAAATCGCAGAAGTATCTAAACCGCCTGAAGTAATGCGGGGATTCTTCGCAAAAGCGAAGTATGCACGAAAAATAAGCGCGTAAGCATCTAATAAAAACAGCTTTTTTTCAGCTGCAGGAGTGTCTTGACCCATGAGTGGAAATATTGAAATCGGAAGTTAGCTACTTCCCACTTAAATAACGAGTTTTGTGGACGGAAAACAATACGCTACCCATGGCGTTGATACTCAGTATACATTCAGATATTATGATCTTTAGAATCCTCTTTACCCTGGGATTTGTACTTGCCATAGACCTATACGCCTATCAAGCTTTCAAAACCGTCTTCCGTTCTACCGCCACCCCATGGATTTATTGGGGAATCACAGTCGCTTACATTGTACTGAGCGTCAGCATTTCCGTGCTTATGAGCAGCGGCAAAGTGGATTATAAATACCTCGGTGTACTCATGGGAGCAAGCATCTTATTGGCCGTTCCTAAATTAGTCGCCATCATCCCGTTATTGATTGAGGATATTACCCGTTTGTGTCAATTCCTCTTCCGTGCCGCCACTACCCAGCCTACTACCCTACCGGGACGCCGAACCTTCATTTCACAGATTGCTTTAGGTCTCGCGGCCATACCATTTATTGGCATCATCGATGGTATTTGGAAAGGACGCTACCGTTACCGCGTGATCAGCCACACTTTAGAATTTGAAGACCTTCCTGATGAATTTGACGGATTCACTATTGCTCAGATTTCAGACATTCATAGCGGATCCTTTGACAATCAAGAAAAGGTAGAATATGGTGTTCAAATGGTCAACGAACTGGGTGCGGATGCCATTATGTTCACCGGAGATATGGTCAACAATATTGCGACTGAAGCAGAGCCATGGATCGATACTTTTAAAAAACTCAACGGGAAGAACGGTGTGTTCTCCATCCTGGGAAATCACGATTATGGCGACTATTGGCGCTTCCCCTCTGCTCAAGCGAAAGTGGATAATTTGAATCGACTCAAAGAAATCCATGCAGAGATGGGCATGGATTTACTACTAAACGAGAGCCGATTCTTCGAGCGTAACAGTCAGCGTCTATATCTGGCTGGCGTGGAGAATTGGGGTCTACCTCCATTCCCTCAATACGGCGATTTGCAAGAAGCACTTAACGGTATTCCAGAAGATGCCTTTACCGTACTGCTAAGTCACGACCCATCGCATTTTGATGCCGAAGTCAAACAACACTCTAAAAAAGTACACCTCACCTTAAGTGGTCATACGCACGGGATGCAGTTTGGGATTGAGATTCCCGGTTGGATCAAATGGTCTCCTGTAAAATTTAAATACCCGAAATGGGCTGGATTGTATCCTGAACCGGACGGTCAGGTCCTACATGTAAATAGAGGATTCGGATTCTTGGCCTTCCCGGGTCGTGTAGGTATGTGGCCTGAGATCACACACATCACTTTGCGTAAAAAATTAGCTTAGATTTCTTTGTAGAGGCGCGACATAAAGTAGATGTGAGGTAGACTCAACGCGCTCAAGAAAATGAGGAAATAGCTCGACCACTGCCACAACGAACTACGGTCAAACTGGTAGATCACCAAAAACATAATTACCGCACCGGCTGTAAAAGGCAGCGCCTTAATAAACATGCCACTGTGGGTCCAGTTCTCTGTAGTACGCAAATGCCCCCAACCCGTTAAGCTGTGCTGTAAAACGAAATACACGCCAAAGCTCAATACCAAAGGCAACTGCGTTCCTAATGCCAAAGCAATTAATGACAGTGCCCAAGCGGCCGATCTGAACCAGAAGGCACACATAAATCCGAGGAAGAGCATCATATTCACTAATGAGGCCGCTAGACCCGCTTCGACTGGCCAGGCAGGTACATTCATGTAGCTCATCATGGTGTTCACTTCCTCAATGTGGGAGAGTAAAACTATTCCAAGCAACATGGTGCCCCATAAAAATGACAATCCGGCGTTGGAACGCTGCCATTCAATAAGATCTGTCTCGCCAAAATGCCAAGCACTATATATAAGGAAGAACACTAGGCCTGCGATCGGACTAACCAACCATAACAATACTACCAAAGCCATTATACCGAGGTAACGAGCAATGAATGCTGGTAGCTTCAAATTACGAGCGTGTGAAAATCCGTCGAGTGCGCCGTGAGGAATCCCAACCAAAAAGAGGAAGAACAGTAACAAGCCGATACCTAAGTTTGTGCCATACCCTGGCGCAAAATGGTTGATAGCTAGCGCCAACAGAGAAAATACGATAGGCACCCAGCGCTGTGGTTTGGACAACATGAAAGCAAAAGCCGATACCACAGCACTCCAAACAAATTTGCGTTTGTTCAATCGAGCAAACATGCCAATTTCCCACCGCACGCTGCTCTTTTCGTCTAAAAACGTAAATACCTCTGCGGTAGGTTTTGACTTAAATAAACGGGTAAAAATGCTTTTCCCCCAGTGCGGTCTAAACTTCAAAATAAAGAGTAAGACAAAGTCATAAAAAGCAAAACGACCACCACCCCTTGATGGCAAGCCAAACCAAGGATTCGTCGATTTATTCAATGATTCGTTCACTGCGATTTCGCGGCCGTGCTCGTACATATTCTTGAACGCATAGCCTGTGGTCGCTTTTAACTTACCCGCACGAGCACCGGTTGAAATAACTTTTGGACTACGGTGGTACTGCTCCGCGTTCTGAGACATAGGTAATACGCCCCGCTCAATATCATTGATACTGTAATTACCGTTGAAGGTCAGCAGATAGTTGCGTAATAAGTCTTTGGCCAGTTCTGGTGAGAGCAATTCGTTTCCAAATCTTGTAAGTTCGATTAGAGCTTCGGTTTTACTCGTGGGTAAAACGTAAACAAATTGCGTGAAGCCGCTTTGAGGAATATTGAAATCCATCAAGCGCATGGTCTCCTCATTGAACGTAGGCTTCTCAAAGGAAACCTTCCAGCCTTCAAAGCTTTGCCAGACGGTTTGACCAATGACTTCGTTGATTAACGGCGGACGACTGTCGTACACCTTCAATACTTGATAGCTTCCTTCATTGGTATGAAGATCGATGTAAACATTATGATCCTCAATCTCTCGAACCTCCTCATTGGAAGCTTTAATATTTGGATGGCGCTCTAATAAAGCCCGGGTCTTGTCGTAGAGTGCAATACTTTCTACCATGTAATAACGCATACCCTTGAGGTGTTCTGCCTTATCACCCGAGACGACTCTAGACCAGCTGTGCTTGATTTCTGCTCCTAAGTCCTGAACGATTTCATCGTCAGGATACGCCCAGAAACAATAGGTCTTATCGTTCACTGCTTTGAAGCTGTGGTCAAATACTATACCCGCCGATTCCTCCAGCAAGCCTTCTTTTTCCATGTGCAACAAGAGCAATGAATTTGCCGCTCCCAATCCTATGAGTCCAAAAGTATACACGATAACGATTAAATGTCTAAATGACCCTTTTATTTTAAAAACCAAAAACAGGCTGTTTTGTTCTCAAAAAAGGGCGAAAATGGATAGGATAAGGGGTTAAAAGGATAAAAAACAGATATTGTTTAAGTTTTTTTACTCAATTTTAAACAACTGTGAACAAATTCCATAGGGGGCAGTTAAGTGGTAGTTATAACCTTTAATAATTATACACCATGTCACTGACAACTTTATTGGCTAGCGTAAGTGCTAGCAACGCGGCAGTAGATTTAACTGCCTACACTGACATCACAACCGTTACTTCGTTTACGTTCTTCGTAGGCTGTATGGCTATGATGGCTGCATCTGTGTTCTTCTTCTTCGAAATGTGGAACGTAGATAAGAAATGGCGTACTTCTTTATTGGTTAGTGGTTTGATTACGTTCATTGCGTTCGTACACTACTACTACATGAGAAGCTACCACTTCGAAACAGGAGAATCTCCAACATTCTTCCGTTACGTTGACTGGACGCTAACTGTACCACTAATGTGTGTTGAGTTCTACTTGATCACTAAGAAAGCTGGTGCTAAAATGGGTCTTCTATGGAAACTCATCTTTGCGTCTGTAATTATGCTTGTAGCTGGTTACCTCGGTGAGACAATCTACCGTGAGTCTTCAGTTCTTTGGGGTGTTATCTCTGGTGCTGCTTACTTCTACATCGTATTCTTGGTGTGGAAAGGAGAAGTGGCTCAGTTGGCAGCCAACGCTGGTCCTGCAGTAGCGAAAGCAGTAAAAGTTCTTTTCTGGTTCGTTTTAGTAGGATGGGCAATCTACCCATTAGGTTACATCTTGGGTACACCAGGCGGTTTGTTCGGAATGCAATTAGTTTCTGACTCAGCTGCTGCATCTGCATACATGGATGTTGTTTACAACATTGGTGATGCAGTAAACAAAATCGGATTCGGTCTTGTCATCTACTCTCTTGCTGTAAGCACGAAAGAAGAGGCGGCTTAATCATACGTTTCAGAGTGTTTGGAACCCCCACCGCGGCTTCGGTGGGGGTTTCTATTTTTAGGACCTTTCCTAAATCCCCCTTAGTGTATCTTTATGCTTACAAATCCTTGGAAGATGAAGTACCGAATTCTTGTTTTAGCCCTCCTTTATTCTCTTAGCGCTTTTCCTCAGAAAACAGGTGCGCACTCTTATAAAATTGACCTCACTAACGTGGTAGACGATCGTGTGAAAGTGACCGTCGACGCATCCCTCACAAATCTTAGCGAAACCTTTGACGGCAAATACAGATTTAATTTTCCAGCGACTATCCCTGGCACCTACGCCACTTTAGATTACGGTCGATTCATCCACGATTTTAAAGCAATCGACGCTTCTGGAAAATCCCTAAAAGTTTCCAAGAAAAAGAACACCTATACCATCAAAGGCAAGCCTGCCAAAATTGAATATTGGGCGGAAGACAGCTTCGACGCGAAAATTCGCAAGAATAAAGTCTTCGAGCCTGCAGGCACCAACAACCAAGAGCGCAGAAATTTCCTCTTGAATGCCGCCGGCTACTTTGGATTTTTTGAAGGACTTGAAGATTTACCTGTATCTCTTGAAGTCAATAAAAGCCCCAGCCTTTACGGCCTGAGTGCTATGGAAAGTTACTCCTACGGAAACACGCAAAACTTCTATGCTCGCAATTACCACCATTTTTTGGATTGCCCAGTAATGGTAAGCAAGCCAGATACTACTTCATTTATGTTAGGCGGCGCAAAAGTGACCATCGGCGTATTCACTGAAAATGGTCGTGAACTTTCAAGGGACATCTACGAACAGGTAGAAACTAGCATGAAAGCCATTGAAGCCTTTTTACAAGGTAATCTCCCGGTAGACAATTACGCCTTCATCTTTTACATCAAAGACCATACTGAATTTGAAAGCCTCTTCAACGGTTCAGAGATTAAAATCGGCACCATATTTAAAGCGCTGAGAAAATTAGCGGGCAAAGGGTTTGGGGCACTTGAACACGGCAACAGCTCTGTATACTACCTCCCCGATTTTGGCGGTACCACGGTACTTGATGGTATGGCCGATGTTTGCATCCACGAATTCTTCCACATCCTCACCCCGCTTGGATTACACAGTGAAGAGATTGGAAACTTCAACTATATCGAGCCGAAGATGAGCAAGCACCTTTGGCTGTACGAAGGCATTACCGAGTACTTTGCCGGCATCAGCCAAGTCAAAGGTGGCGTCATCACCAAAGACGAGTACCTCACCAAGGTTCTGAAAGGAAAGATCCGTAGTGCCGCGCGCTACCCAACAAAGAAAATGTCCTTCACTGAGATGAGTGAAAACGTCCTGGATAAACCTTACAAAAAACAATACGGTCAAGTTTACCAAAGAGGGGCGCTAATGGGGGCGCTACTGGATATTCGCATCATGGAGTTGACCCAAGGCCAAAAAGACTTACATGATATCATCCTTACCCTCCGCGACAAATACGGTCCTAATGAGAGTTTTAACGACGACGACATCATTGAAGAGTTCGTAAGCCTCATTCATCCCGACCTTCAGCAGTTTTTCGATAGTTATGTCACAGGGCGGGAAGAACTACCGATTAAATCCTATTTGGCTAAAGTCGGTGTCGAATACGACAGGAACTATGTGGGTCCCCTCATAGCACATCCCGTGAATGATAACGATGTAAAGCGCAGTAGATTAATTGTTGGTCAGAAAATCACCATCAAAAAGGTTGGCAAAAATGATTTTGTCGGATTTAAACCAGGCGATAAGGTGAGTATACTAGACGATAAGCTTTTCTCAGGACCGCAGGCACTTGAGCCGGGCGAGACTATAGAGATCAGCGTCCTACGCGACGGTCAAAATATTAAACTGCCGTACACGGTGAGGACGGTGGAAGGATCAAAAAGCCACTACATCCGAGAAGCCAAAGACATAACCACTTCCGAGGCAACCTTACAACTGCTTTGGTTCTCGAACTAAATTATTTACGACGCCAAAGTTCTCGAATATCAAGGCCTCCATCGTTGTATTCAAAAACCAAATTATCATAGTCAACAACGATGTAGTCCCATCTAAAACTATAGGTGAGAGTGAAAAAAACAATCTCTTGAAGTGCCGTATCCAAAGTGAATTCGCCGCCGTTTTCACTGTTTGACGCCCTATACTCCCATAGACCTTGGAGATCACCACAAAGTGAATCGTCTGTAATGATCAAGTCTTCACCTTGAAGGAAGGCAGGTAACATTGTGACGGTATCTGTTCTCTGATAAATTTCCCAATGACCGACTAATCCCTCGTCCACTAAAACAGACTCTTCGCAAGAAGGACGGGCAGTACAAGCGCTCAACAACGCAGCAAAAAACAACAGAATGGCTATGTAACGCATCAATGAACGATCAGTAGTTTTTCGGTAAACCTTCTTCCAGAAGAAACCACTGTTACTAGATAGGTGCCAGTAGATAAATCCTTAGTAGAAATCACGCGATCCGGAGTATAAGCAAGCGACTCTTTCATCCAAAGCCTGCCTGATTCGTCATATACGTACATTTCAAGCTGGGTTCCTTCAGTCCACATGCCACCTAGCTTAAACCCATCTTGTGCTGGATTTGGATATACCATGAGGTGGTCTGAAGCCATTTCCTCTTCTACACCTATTCCTTGAATAAACTCAAACCAATTGATGTTCACCGGAGCTTGAATGACATTTAGCTTCAAGATGTAATCGCCTTGTGTCAGCACACCGGCATTTCCACT
>DJCX01000075.1:19012-38964 GCA_002430755.1 Flavobacteriales bacterium UBA5939
GTATCGTACAATTCAAATTGAATCTTACCGTTGCTTTGCGAAGCGTGGCGGTAATCAATAGAATAAGTAGCATTGTTTAACACCTTGATGTCGTACAGCAAATAATCGCCACCGTCTAAATAACCGATGTTCTGCCCGCCACCAACGTCGGAGGTGTTCTCCAAAGAAATTCCATCCATGCTAGAATAGGCTTCTGCTTCTATTTTACCCGGAATGACATGTACTGTAGGTAATGTGTTTTCAACCAATTCCTGAGTGAATGGATCAACAGCAGTTCCATCTTTAGCTTTCAGGGCAGTTCCTGAATAAGAAACCTTCATTTCATCTAAAAAGGTCATGTTCTGATTAAGCGTCAAAATGAAATTTCGAACATTGTTTGGACTAGGTGCGATGTTCACCACCGATGCCTGATTTCCATTTATCGTAACGTAATAAGAGGCAAAATTTCCGAGCTGGGTCGTATCCAAAGGCTTGTTGGTTTTGACCTCAATTTCAGTATAGCTGTATGTATTTGAACTAACGTATTCAGCATCTAATGCCGCAGTACTTCCGGTCGGTATAAATTCAAAGCTGGCGACATTGAAGCCACCGCTATTCGCGACAAAGCGAAGCGTCTTATCCTCAGAGGAAAGAATGACATTAGGAATTACCTTATCGGCCAGTATCGACCAGCTGCCAGTATTCGAAGCGTAATAGTTCGGGGTCAATTTTACACCGTCTGCTTCAAAGTAAAAGTTCCCCCCAGTGGCACCGTTTGCACCCTGGCGTACTTTGATCGTATACACACTGTCTTGCGCAATATCTACAGTGTATTGCATCCAATCGTCTGTATCTACCCAGCCCACACAGTAGCCATTACTATTCACGAAATCTGAAAATGCCTGGACATCTACCCCATCGTTTCTATATGTCCAGCCACTGTTCCATGCAGGTGGAGGGTTCAACTGCATAGATTCGGTATCATAATACGCTACTCCTAAGGGACCCATATCGTATTCTGAAGCATGAACAACACCTGGAATAGTGTGCTCCTTCCATGGCAATGCAGTAGGATCATAGATTTGTCTAAACATCGCATCGATAACCCCTCTATTGTAGGTACAATTCTCAGCTTTCAGATTGGTCGCTAGCTGCATGAGTGCAGCCGTAGCATCGGCAACGGACGGAGCACTCGCATTACCACTCCAATAATTCAACAACTGCTGGTAGCCAAGATTCTTGGTGATGCTTAAGGGCGCATTAATGGTCTCAACCTTTTTCAATGGCCACCACGCCCAGCCGACTCCTTCAGATTCCATGATGCTGATTAAACCCGTATACCAAGCATTCGAATTTTCACCAGTTTCACCAAACCAGATAGGCACGTTGTAGGTATCTCTAAGGTCCAAACCATACTGGATGTCGGCCACACTATTTACCGGTGACCAATACTTATGCGGTGAGTAAGCCATGTTGTTGTCCCATGGAGGTGTCAATCCAGTAAATGTATTTGCAAACCAATTTCCTTCTATGAAGATGATGTGGTTGGTATCTACGGTTCGTATACTATCTGTGATGTCTTCGTAAAGATTTCTTAGCAACGTCCCACCCGGCAAATTCCAATTGGGTTCATTGATTAAATCATACCCAGCGATGGTCGTATCTGTGGCGAACTTCTCTGCCAGCTTTTTCCAAAGCGCAACAGTCTTTGACCTGTTGTGGACACTTTCCCACAGGGAAGGCTTCGTGGGATCGTAATCACTAATACCTTGATCGTAGCCCTGACCTCCTGGCGCGGCATGAAGGTCTAAAATGACATACAACCCTGCATCTTCTGCCCAAGTTACCACTGAATCTAAAAGATTGAATCCCTTTGTGAGCCAGGTATTTTGTCCAAGTACAGGTTCCTCTTCGATCGGTAGGGTGAAGAGATTATAATGCATGGGAACTCGAATAGTATTGAAACCCCAAGCCGCCATGCTATCCACGTCTGCTTTATTAAAGTGATTTTCTAGCCAAGCGTCGTAAAAAGCCTGTGTCGCGGTAGCCCCAATAAGGTCTTCAATAGTGTCCTTAATCTTGTGTTGTGGATTCGCAAACGAAGCGGTTTGAAGCATATAGCCTTCCTGGACCATCCAACCGCCTATTCCCATAGCGCGAATAAGCAGTGTATCGCCAGAACCATCGACGATAGCCTTGCCATTAGATTTTACGTATTGAGCGGAAACTAAGGTTGAAACCAATAGTGCCCCAAGAAGAAATAAGCGTTTCATGATGTGTAGTTATGTAGCTACAAGATAAAAAAAACGAGGCGCTTCCCTTGGGAAGCAAACCTCGCTTTAATGATGCGCAGTTTGGCAATCGGTAACACTTCTTCAAAGATGCGATAATTGCTTGAGGACATATTATTTAAAGCAAGACAGTTGCCGGACAATTATATTTTTTGGATGAATTCATCCAAAGAGTCGCCCTTTTCGAGGTCAAGTTTCTTCTTTAGACGGTATTTGGCTTTTTCAACAGCTGCAGGACTCACGTTTAGTACGTTCGCGACCTCCTTGTTACTCATCTGCTGACGAAGCAAATAACTCAATCGAATCTCACCTTTAGTCAAGGTTGGGTATTCTGCTTTGAGCTTTGCAGAAAAGTCTTCGTGCAGCTCACGGTAGTTCCGCTCAAAATGATCCCAATAATTCTCACTTTGAAGCTCTCTGTTTAACTCTCTGGTCATGCCTTTAAGAAACCTGAGCACCTCCTCTGAACGTCCTTTCTTCTCGCTTTCTTTCACCAAGCGTTCCTTAAAGGATTGAAGAAGTTCTAGACGTGAAGAAGTCTTCAGTAACTGAAAGCTGAGTTCTGTCTTCTGCTTTTCTGTCTTCACCTCCAGCTCGGCCGCTTTTGCTTTTAAAAGCTCACGCTCAGTTTCTACCAGTTTTAGTCGCGTCAATCTGAATTTACGGTCTTGGAAAAAGAATACTGCGGCTCCCACCAAGAAAGTGATTACTACAAAGAGGATAAGTTTGAACCACCATTGCTGCCAGAAGAAGGCCTTAATGACAAAATCAAAAGAAAGTACCTTAGGCGCTACGCCTGATTTCGTCGCTGAAATTTCAATCGTGTATTTGCCCGGATCGAGCTCTGATAAATCAATGATTCGTGACCCTTGAGGCAGGTTCATCCAGCGCTCGTCGTTTGAAGACAATCTATAATGAAACGACACACCACGTTGAAAGGAAGGAGACATCAATTCAAATGAAAATCTTATCGATTTTGTCCCTGCGTTAAAGATTATAGGTTGGCGGGTCTCATTGGTGTTTTTAATCAATTTCGCAGATTGCTTTTCGTTATCTGCAAATACATCGGTCAATAGCAAATCCGGAACCTCGGCTGTACGTATATCATTCACATTAACCACTGCTACGCCTTTGGTTCCACCTACATAAAGGTTTTCACCCTTGAGAACAAGTGAATTCCTGTTTGGAAGGCCAATCTGTAATTCATCAATCTCGCGGATGAGCTCGAATTCCCATTGGCCATCGATATACTGTATACGACCTAGTCCAAGAGAGGTTGTTGCATAAATGTAATGCTCGCCAGTCGCTAACGCATAACAGTTGGTGTAGTCTGAATTCTTAAGTACTGTGTCTAAGATTCCCTCCCTGTAGGAAAGAATCCCGGCCCCTTCCGTCCCAATAATCAATTGACCTCCGTAAGAACTTAAATCAAGTACACTATTGTCTAACGCTACAGAGAATATTCCGCCGTTGCGATCTATCGAGTGCAGTCCGGTAAATTCCGATCCAACCCATAGCTCGCTTCCGGTGAACTCGAGATCCATGATGTTTCTACCAACTCGCCACGGCACTTTAAAAGGCGAGATAAACTCCTCTCCGTCCCAATATTGGAGTCCACTCAAGGTCCCAATCCAAAGGCTATCGCCCCAAGTTTGCTCCATGGACCAAATGTTACTATTGTTCAATCCAAAGGAAATTCCAGAGCTCGCCAAGAAACGGCGCTTAAGATTGCCCTGATCATTTAAGACAAACAGCCCTTCAGATAGACTCCCCACCCATAATTCTTCACCGTAGGTAGCGAGGCTCGTGACAACATCGGGTAATACATCAGGGTCTATCCTCCTCACTGTGACCTTTCCAGCATCGGTATTGTATTGAACCAAACCGTCACCATCGTAACCTACCCAAAGGCCATCGTGCTCTAACAGCGCAATCGAACTCTGCAATCCAGAATAAGCAAAGTCCTCGTGCTTCTGTAAAATTCTAACTATACGTTCGCTTTTTGGAAGCACAGTAATTCCAGAGTTGAAGGTGCCTAACCACAGTTGATCGGAAAAGTCATAAATACCATAGAATTGGTCCGATGCGAAGCCTAACTGTGGCTGGTATTTAGAATAGTGATCTATGCGCCCTTGAGATATTTTGTACAAGCCTTCTCCATCGGTACTTACCCACAAACCATCTCCGTCAAAATGAACATCCCGCGGACCGATTGGATCCAAAGTCGCGTCTCTTTCAAAAGCACCCGAAGTTGTGTTTAATCGGAATAGCCCTTGATCTTCTACCCCAAATACAACATCGCCTCCCCGAACATCAACGGATTTACGGAAGGAACTCACTTCCCCGTTAACAAGTGCTGATAAAATAGTGTTGTTGGACTGAAGTACGTACAACAGTTTTGAACCAGTTGTGGCCATCCATAGTGTGTCGCCTTGCTCGGCAAAATCGAAGCAGAATGCAATGTCCGCTCCGTGAATTTTACCGATTAGCTGTTGCCAACGATTCGCCCCTGGCCGCAGAAAGTAGGATCCGTTACCACTTGTCCCGGCCCAAATAGTTCCATCCCTAGTTTCATACAAAGAGATGATGGAATAATTCGCGGGTAACTGCGGACATTTCTTGTCTGGACGCGCGCTTAGATTACCCAGATCTACACTTACTATACCACCGAGTTGTAGCCCGATATAAAGGACTGAATCTTGAGACACCAACAAGCTTTGTACGTTGTTTGAACGACGTTCAGTTGTAGAATCTAGAAAGGAAATGTTTGTTGCTTTTCCCTCGTTGTATCTGTACAAACCGTCCCTGGTTCCAATCCAGATAAACCCCCATGGATCTTGGACAATATCATATACGGTTGGGTTGTTCAATCCCTGGCTTGCATCAATAAGGCGAGCCTCCTGACCGAAGCCGGACAAGGACAGGACAAAAAGCAATGACGTGAGTAACCTTCGCATGTGCGCAAGGTACAAAATGAAAGGGGGACCCGAAACGGGTCCCCCTACACTTACTTACTAACCAAAAGGTAAGTGAATATTATTTCAAGGCTACACGTACAACCTTCTCAGTCATGCCGTTTTGTACACGTACGATGTACATACCGCGTGGCAAAGAAGCAACGTCTAAACGAGCCTCAGATTCGAAAGTAGCTTCCATTACACGAGCACCAGTGATGCTGTATACTGCTACGTTAGAAGTAGTTCCAGTAGTGTTCTCGATGAACAATACATCAGATGCAGGATTTGGCTTAACTACGAATGAAGCAGCCTCTTCTTCGATACCGATGTTAGCACATGGACCACACTCTTCCCAACATTGAACGTCAAGAGTAGTATCAGCAGCTCCAATTGTGATGAAACGGTTCGTGAAAGCACCAGTAGTCAAAGTACAAACTGAATCTGAAGTTGCTGGATCAAAGTTTTCTTGGATCGCCCAGCTATCAGCAGTGTACTTGAATTCGTAAGAACCTGGCAACAAAGACAAAGTAGCAGTGTATACACCGTCACCGTCGTCATCAGACATCATGTCTGCATCGCCAGACCATCCATTCATTGTACCTGAAACGTAAGCAGTAGTGAACGTACCCAAGATAGAGTTACGGTCAGACTGGAATGTAACGTTTACCGGTGTTGGTGGAACTGGACAAGTACCGTCAGTAGTACACTCGCCGAAACAAGTCTTCAAGTGGAAGTCACCGTACAATGGCGAACCTGTAGAACGGTCGTTGTAGTTGTTAGGGTCACCACAAGGCTTACCAGCCAAGTTTTCTTTACAACCCCAAGATGGACAAGCACCGTTAGTGAAAGTGAAGAATGAAGTGAAACCAGTGTCTTTAGCAACAGTGATGCTGTAAATACTATCACCAATTGGGTGCATTTCGTTATCACCTGGGTTACCGAAGTTACCACCACCAGCTAAGAATACACCGGTTGAATCAACTGCCTGGTAAGACATGTTCACTTGCATAGTCAAGTATACTTGACCTGCTTTAGCATCACAAGATTCCCATGCAACACCTGGAAGGATGGTATCACCTGTAAAGGCAGCAAAACGGTTCGTGTAGATACCAGTAGTTTTGGTACACGCAGAACCTGAAGTCAAGTTTTCCTGTCCTGTCCAACCGTCTAGAGTAAACTTGTACTCAATAGAGTCAGCAGTCAAAGGAAGGGTTACTGTCCAGATAGAATCACCATCTGCATCAGCCATAGGATTACAAGTACCACACCAGCTGTTAAAGTCACCGTTAAGGTTAACTGTGGTGTACGAACCTGAATAGTCACGCATATCAACGATAAACGTAACATCCTTTTGTGCGAAACCTAGCATAGGCAAGCACAACATCAATAAAGCGTAGATTTTTTTCATGTTAAGCATTTATTTATGGTTAGTAATTATTGAAAAACTCTAATATAATCCACCAGCATATACTGAGGGAATTGGGTTGAAGGGCCAACTGGACCAGGCCAGTTTCCTTCCACGGCAATATTCAAAATGAAGAAGAACTTCTGATGGAACGCACTCAAGTTACCAATGTTCATCGAGTGGTACAGCATGTTATCTCTGTACCATTTGATGGATGAACTGTTCCAAACGATAGAGAACACATGGAACTCATCGTTGAACTTCTCACCGTTTGGCAAACTAGTATTACCACTATACTCTGCATGAGAGCCATTATTAGACCAGTGAGCAGTACCGTAAACCGTACGGTCATTGTACCCTTCACCTCCAATCAATTCCATGATGTCAATCTCTCCACAAGTAGGCCAACCGTCAGTACTGAAGTTGTCTCCAAGCATCCAAAGCGCGGGCCAAACACCTTGTCCATAAGGCACCTTGGCGCGAATATCAATGCGGCCGTATTTGAAAGATTCTTTACCTTGTGTCGTCATACGAGCGGAAGTATAAGGCGCACCTAAGTACGTCTCTTCCTTTGCTGTAATTCTCAAGAAGCCTTGATCAAGTTCAGCGTTTTTAGTTCCGGCTCGGTAGTATTGACTTTCATTATTACCCCAGCCAGACGCTCCAGTTTCAAAATTCCAAGTAGCGCCATCAACAGAGGTTCCGTCGAACTCTTCTTCCCAAACTAAGGTAAGACCCGAATAGCTTGACGGTGACGTATATCCAGTATTGTCGATAGGTGGTGCACCATCATCATTTGTAAGGGTAATTTGAGCATAAGGTATCGGAGTAGTCACGTTCACAGGGTTACTGAATGAAACCCAAAGAGATTCAGTGTCTTCAGAATCCTCATCACCAAGAATCGTAATAGGAATAACTCCTACCGATTCACCCTTAGGAATGATTAATGTTCCTTGAGCAGCTTCGAAGTCGCTACCTTCATCAGCGCTTACCGCACTGGTTGTATAGTCAATCGAAACTTCCCTTGGTGCAACTTCCGTTAGATAGACGTAGAAATCAAGAACGTGCGTTCCATTGCCTTCGTCGATAATTACGTCCTCTGCACTCAATTGAGGAACGGAAGGTGCCTCGCAACTAGAAATTGCAAGGCCCATTCCGAAAATTAAACATACGTTTAAGAGTGTCTTCATGTATTCTCCTTATGATTCAGAGTAGAGTGTAAAGCGCCAGAGTCCTGGGCCAAAGTTCACTTCAATTTCCATGTAACGGTCACCAGCAACATCCGTCATAGACAGAATGTCGTAAGTAATCTCTGTCTGAGGTGTGCTCACCTCTGCACCGTTAGCTACTTTGTGTAGACCCAAGAAAGCACCAGTGCCAACTACCTTGATCTGATCTGGATGGTCGTTGTTCGCAGGAATTACTTGGTAACCGTGCGTGCCGCTCTTCCAACCTTCCAAAGTGCCTGTAAGCATGTTTTCATTGTAACATCCTTCGGGTGAAAAGCCGAATATTGGTTCGCCCCAGAAATCTCCATTGGCATTGTAAACCATATCGCCATCAGCTGTAAAAGTCCATTCGTCGTTGTAGGTACATGGACGTCCATTTGTCGCGCCATTGGCGTCGACAGCCCACCACGTAGCGCCGTCTGTAGAACCTACCCACAAGGAGCCTGCTTGAGGCGCAAGTTTCCAAGTTCTTTCGTCACATTCCGTCAACCACTCAATAGCGCCAACACACGGAGGTGGACCTTCTTTAAAGATCTCTACGGTACCTGTTGCGGTTGCAGATCCTCCTTGGTTAAACACAGTGTGCTTTACATTGTATACACCGATAGAACCAATGAATACATCAACCGTTTCACCGGTATATGTTCCAACGCCTTCAATCTCCCAAGAGAATAGGAATGGATCTCCGGTAGAATTTGATGTAAACTGTACATTGTTACTATCAATGTATGTCATTGTATAGTCAGCTTGCGGTAATGCTCCAAGCTCTGTATGACCAGCTTCACTTGGCTCACATGCAATGAAACCAACGGCTAGTACTGCGAATAATGCGATTCTCTTCAACATAATTCTAAATTTTAGTATCCAGGATTCTGGGTTAATACTCCTTGACTCGCGTCAATCTCTTGCTGAGGGATCGGTAGGTATTGGTGTGTTGACAACACGAAACCTTGATCACCCAATACATCTGTCGCTTTACCTGTTCTTAGCAAATCGAAGAAACGGTGTCCTTCAGTCGCAAGCTCAAATCTGCGCTCGTCGTAAATGTCTTCCAACAGATCAGAACCAGTAGAAGACACAGGAGACAAGCTTACACGACCACGCACTTGGTTGAGGTATGAACGAGCTGTTCCTTCAGAACCGCCGCTACGAACCAAACCTTCTGCAGCCATCAATAGGACATCTGCGTATCTGATTTCACGAATGTTGTTACCCCAGTTCAATGCTGGATCACCGTCAGGTGCAACATTAGAAGCAATAGGAGCATACTTTCTCATGAAATAACCCGTGTTTTGGTAACCCGGCGTGTATTCTGCACCTGGAAGAGAGGCAGCATTGATAACAGTCTGTCCGTAACGTGGATCGTTGGCCATATCAGCTTGAAGCTCTGTAGAAACAGGACAGAATCCCCAACCTGTAGCATATGTCGGTCCGTTGTAGTCACGCATTCCGATGAATTGAACACCTACGTTACCTTCACCGCCACCCCAGCCGAATGAACCCCAGTCAGATGCTGAGTTTTCGCTGTACGTGATTTCAAAGACACTTTCAGAAGACCACTCGCCTTCTTTAGTCCAAAGATCCGCGTAGCTCGATAGCAATTGGTACTCACCAGAGTTGATTACGTCTTCACACAAAGAAGCAACTTGGCTCATTTTAGATTCGTCGTTCTGGAACAAGTATACACGAGCAAGCAATGCTTGTGCTGCACCTTTAGTTACACGACCCAATTGGTTTTCAGAAACTGAAGTTGGCAATACGCTTATTGCATCTTCAAGATCAGAGATGATTAACGGGTAGATGCTTTCTGGACCTACCTGCTCTACAGTGTAGTATTCAGAAGCTCCTAGCGTGTGGTCAATCAATGGCACGTTACCAAATAGGCGAACCAAATCGAAGTAAAATTTCGCACGAAGGAATTTAGCTTCACCTTTAGTTCTTACTCTAAAAGATTCTGCTGCTTCCTCTATACCGTCAATCTTCTCCAAGTATAGGTTAGCTCTGTAGATACCTTTGTAGCACTTTCTCCAAAAACCACGTTGAGGACCTAGGTTAGGTGTCAACGTGAAGTTGTCGTAAGCAACCCATGAAGGCTGATCCGACGCATCGCTACCTCCTGCATATGTATCGTCAGAAGCAACATTCTGCAAGAAGCGGAACATGGTAAATCCGTACTGATCGTTCCATTGAAGAACATCATAGATACTTACCAAAGCTTCAAAAGCCTGGTCTTGATTTTGGTAATAGTTCACCTCCAATACACGACCCACGGGACGCGTATCTAGAAAGTCCTTAGAACAAGAACCCAATACTAGGGTCAGCGCCAGCGTGAGGCTTACCCAAATGCTTTTTGTGTGGTTTAACTTATTCATGATTTATTTATTTAAATGTGATGTTCAAACCGATTGTGTTTACTCTCGCTTGAGGGTAAATACCACGGTCAATACCTAGACCTGCACCAATCTCTGGATCAAATCCACTGTACTTCGTAAACGTTAATAGGTTTGTACCTGCGTAGTAAATGCGCATTTTTCTCAATCCTATTCTTTCAGCTACTGAACCTGTGATGTTGTAGCCCAATTGAAGTGATTTCAAACGGAAGAAACTACCGTCCTCAACGTAGAAGTCAGAGCTACGAGCGAAGTTTTTGTTTCTATCGTCGAAGGTTAGACGAGGGTATGTATTTGATGTACCTTCTCCAGTCCAACGGTCAATAGCGGTTGCAGGCATGTTTGATGTTGGTAGATCGTATCTACGTGTCGCGTTGTAAATGTCATTGCCAAATACACCCTGACCGAATACGTTCAAATCCCAATTCTTGTACTGAATATCAAGGGTAATACCTGCGGTCCAGTCCGGTGTTGGATTACCAATCATTGTTCTATCGTCAGCATTGATCTGTCCATCACCGTTTACGTCAACGAAACGGAAATCACCCGGCATTGCACCTGGCTGGATTGTATCGCCAGTAGAAGAAGTGTGTCCATAAACTTCATCCATATTCTGGAAGATGCCATCTGTCTGGTATCCGAAGAGGTAACCGATTGGCAAACCTTCTGTGATACGTGTGATCTCAAGACCCTGAGGGCCCCAGCCAGCACCTGTTAAGTACCCTGCGTCGTTACCGATAAGAACAACCTCATTTCTAATGAAACTCACGTTACCGCTCACGCCAATAGCAAAGTCCTTGCTGTAGGTTCTGTCGTACCCGAATTCCATATCGATACCTTGGTTCAACATAGAACCAACGTTTGCTGTAGAAGGGTCGTTACCAATGTAATCTGGTAGTGGCGGACGCGTCTTCATATCGTTTGTCTTACGGTTGAAGACATCAAAACCAAATACCAAGTAGTCGTATGCACGAATCTCGGCACCAACGTTCAACTGTGCAACGCTCTCCCAACGTAAATCAGGGTTCGCTACCTGTGCAGGTGTTGTACCGTTTGTTAGGATTTCGTTTCTACCAAAAGTGTACGAACGACCACCAATAATTGTTGAAGCGTATTCTAGCGAACCAGCAGCATCACTACCGTTCAAACCATAACCCGCCTTCAATTTCAACTGGTTGATATTGTCGTATACCCAGAAATCTTCCTTGTGTAAGTTCCAACCTGCAGAAAGCGATGGAAAGTAACCCCAACGGTAGTTCTGTCCGAATCGAGACGAAGCATCTGCACGCAATACAGCAGTAGCAACATATTTACCATCGTAGTCATAGTTTGCACGAGCGAAGTATGATTCAATAGCATAGCGCTCCCACTTACCACCGTACACTTGCTCAGAAAGCTCGTTTCTCGCGTAGTCAATAGTTGCATCTTGGAAATCTTGTGTAGGAACATCGCGCTTATTACCGCCAATGTATCTACCGTTCACTTCCTGAGCACTGTGGCCCGCGAGGTAGCTCATGTTGTGCTTGCCAACACTGTGGTTATATGTGATTGTATTGTCCCAAATCCAAGTGAAACCTCTGTTGAAGCTTGAGTATACGTTGTTCGTATCCAACAGGTTGGTTGCATTCAAGTAGTGCGACGGTGTAAAACCTTCGTTACCCCAGAATGCGAGATCGATACCCATACTTGAACGCGCTTTCAAGCCAGGAAGGATTTCAAACTCTGCGTAAGTATTGTTGACAAACTTATCAGCCCAACCATAGTTGTTAATGATGCTATAAGCTGCAACCGGGTTAACAATTTCAGAGGTAACACGGTTTGAAATACCATAGATACCGCCTTCGTCACGAACCAAATTGCCTCTCAATACACCGCCTGATGAATACGGCGCAGAAGCCAAGACTGTCGGGTCCGTTTCGTAAAGTGGCGTCAAAGGATCGATGTTGAGCGCACGACCTAATGGTGAACCCCACTCAGTATTCTCCGCAACACCGTTGCTTTGATTATGCGTGTACGCAACATTCCAACCAACTGTCAAACGGTCGTTGACATTGGTGATTGTATTTAAGCGAGCAGCAAGACGCTCGTAGTAAGACTTACCTTCTGCAACAATACCTTCTTGACTGAAGTTACTTACCGAAGCATAGTAAGAACCTTTATTCGTTGCACCTGCGATACTTACATCGCTATTCTGCATGACTGCATTAGGATTGAATACATGACTTTGCCAATCAGTACCCTGCCCGTATTGTGCTGGATTCTCATAGATTTTTGGCTGACCGGCTGCAGCCGACATCTCGTTCATCAATGTAGCATATTCCGTAGCGTTCAAAACTGGAATTTTCTTCCAAGGATTTTGAACACCAGTGTATGAAGATACCTTCACCTCCATTCCACGTGCCTTTGAACCGTTTTTCGTCGTAACGATAATAACACCATTCGCCCCACGTGCACCGTAGATCGCAGCTGAAGCAGCATCCTTGAGTACCTCGATAGTTTCAATATCACCAGGGTTCAAGAAGTCAATACCTCCACCGATGATTACACCATCCACAACATAAAGTGGGTCGGAACCATTGATTGAAGACGTACCGCGAATACGAATCACCGAACCTGAACCCGGTTGACCTGAACTCTGAACAACACTCACCCCAGAGGTACGACCTTGGAGTGCGGTTTCGATACGTGGCAATTGAAGATCCTCAAGATCCTCAGATTTCACGCTAGAGATAGCCCCTGTTACGTTTGATTTTTTCTGCACCCCATAACCAACAACAACGACCTCATCTAAAGTAGATGCTGCTTGATCGTAATTCAGTTTCGTGGTAATCTGTTTGTTGTCTGAAAGCGTAACAGTTTTGCTTTCGTATCCAACGAATGAAATTGAGACTTGCGTTCCTTTCGCAACGTCTAGAGACCAGCGACCGTCCATATCTGTCATAGCAGATTTTTGGCCAGCGTTTACAACCGCACCCGGTAAAGGTGAGTTGTCCGCCGCATCTAGTACTACCCCTTTGTACTGAGCGCTCATCGTAAACGACGAAAGCACGAGAACAAATGTTGCAGCAAGCGACATTAAGTGTTTGTTATTAATCATGATCGACTTATAGTTATTTTATAAAGTGTTCGATGTACACTCAAAAGTCCTGAATTGTAATTAGGTATACAACCACCCTTACCGGACAAAAACCGGACAGAATTGTCCATTTTAAGATTAAAGTCAATAAAATTCAAGCCTGAGAGAACCGGACAAGGTCCAAAACCAGTGTTTTAAACTGTAAAGTCATCTAAATCGCGGCGGTCCTTTTTAGTAGGTCTACCAAGCCCCTTTTTCCGAGTTACATTTCGGGCTAACCGAAGAAATTCTTGCTTATCTAACTCATCCTGAGGGGTAATGTCCTTGACAAGCTCTTCTACGAGCTTTGCACCAACACGGCTCTTCGGAATGGACAAAACCTCAAAAATTTGGTCAAAACCATGACGTTTAATGGTGATTTCATCGCCGACTTTGATCTCTCGAGAGGGTTTAACCGGTAATTCATCCATTAAAACACGCCCAGAACGCACATTCTCACCTGAGAGACTGCGGGTTTTGAACAATCGGACACACCAAAGAAATTTGTCAATTCTCATCAGAGCAAATTTGAAACATTTCGGGTATTTTAAGGCCTGAATAAAGCCTAAATATGAAAACTAACACTTTCGCGGCCGCATTGTTGGCAGCAGCAAGCCTAGTCGCCTGTAAAAACAGTACTTCAGATACTACAATAGAAGAAACACAACAGACTATGGAGACCTACAAGAAAGGGTATCAACTCTACACCATTCGCGAAGAAATGGTCAGTGATTCCGCTATTCAAGCTGCGCTACATGCCACCAAAGAGATGGGCTATGTACAAGTAGAGTCGTTTGGCTACATGCAGGGTACGTTCTTTGGACAAAGCCCTGAGCAATTTAGAAAGACCATCGACAGTGCTTCACTCAACTCGCCTAGTGGACATTATATGCCGATGCAATTAGCCATGAACGAAGTGGGACCGTTGGACACTTCTTCCATCGCAGATATTTTGGGTGCTGCAGCGGCATTGAATCAGAAGTGGGTGATTATCCCATGGATGAGTGAGGCATGGAGAAACGTCGAAGGCTATGCGCATTTGGCCAATTACCTGAAAGTCCTCAGCGCTGCTTGTCAAGAGCGCGGTATGGTTGCTGCTTGGCACAATCATGAATTTGAATTCCAACCACTCGAAGACGGTACAGTTCCATACGATTACCTAATTGAGAATTTAAAGGACGAAGGCGTTGTCTTCGAAATGGATGTACATTGGGTGGCTTTTGCCGGTGAAGATCCTGTGAAATGGTTTGAGAAATACCCAGGCATGTTCCCGCTATGGCACGTTAAAGATTTTGCTGCCGATACTCTAACGCAGGTTCCCGTAGGTCAAGGCGTGATCGATTGGGAACGAGTTTTCGCCAATGCTGAACTTAGCGGTATGCAACACTATTATATAGAGCAAGATGTTTGTAGTGCGGACCGCGCGTTGGATTGCTTGAAAGAGAGCATTGACTGGGCGGCTGAACAAACCTTCATGGAATAAGCAAAGAACGATACCCAAAAACAACCTAATATGTACGGAGACTTAAAAGACCACTTGCAAAAAGAATTGGCCGACATAGAAAAAGCAGGCCTGTTTAAAAAAGAACGCATCATCACCACCCCACAAGATGCGGTTATTAAAACTACCGAAGGAGCGGAGGTCTTAAACTTCTGTTCCAATAACTACCTCGGACTTAGTTCACATCCGCGAGTGCTTGAGGCCGCGCACAAAACGCTCGACACACACGGTTTTGGTATGAGCTCAGTGCGCTTTATATGTGGGACGCAGGATATTCACAAAGAATTGGAAGCCAAGATTGCTGAGTTCCTTCACACCGAGGACACTATCCTGTATGCAGCTGCATTTGATGCAAACGGCGGTGTGTTTGAACCGCTCCTTACTGCTGAGGACGCCATTATTTCAGACAGCTTGAACCACGCCTCAATTATTGACGGGGTTCGTCTATGTAAGGCTGCGCGTTATCGTTACGCAAACAATGACATGGAGGATCTTGAAAAGCAACTTCAAGCTGCCGAGGGTGCCCGATTTAAAATCATCGTTACCGACGGCGTATTCTCTATGGACGGCTACGTTGCGCAATTAGATAAGATTTGTGACCTCGCCGATAAATACGATGCCTTGGTGATGGTAGACGAATGTCATGCTACTGGATTCATCGGTAAAACTGGCCGTGGAACAGTAGAGCTTAAAAATGTTCTTGGCCGTGTAGACATCATCACAGGGACACTTGGCAAAGCTTTAGGCGGTGCGATGGGGGGCTTCACCACGGGACGCAAAGAGATCATTGAGATGTTGCGTCAAAAATCGAGACCGTATTTGTTCTCAAACTCTCTAGCACCCACCATTGTAGGTGCATCTATTGAAGTATTTAACCTGTTGAGCGAGAGCACTGAGCTTCGTGATAAGCTTGAATGGAACATTAATTACTTCAAGGAAGGTGTCAAAGCCGCAGGATTCGATTATAAGGACGGTGAAAGTGCCATTGTGCCTATTATGTTGTACGACGCTGCCCTTAGCCAAGAATTTGCAGATCGATTGCTCGAAGAAGGCATTTATGTTATTGGCTTCTTCTACCCGGTGGTTCCAAAAGAGCAAGCGCGCATTCGCGTTCAGTTGAGCGCCGGTCACGATAAAGCACATTTAGACCGCGCTATTGCTGCATTTACCAAGGTAGGCAAAGAGCTTGGCGTACTAGAAAATTAATTTTAACACCTTTTTTAGCGTCTTACACTGCTGCGAGGTAAACACTCTAAGCAGGGAGGCGTTACTTTTACAGCTTCAATAAAGAGCTTTACAGCATGCTGATCCAAATCGCACAGTTCCTATTGGGACTTTCTCTTCTTATCGTCATTCACGAATTCGGACACTTTTTACCGGCCAAATACTTTGGAATTAAGGTGTCGAAATTCTACCTGTTCTTTGATTACAAGTTCTCGCTGCTGAAAAAGCAGATTGGCGAGACGGAATGGGGTATTGGTTGGATACCATTGGGCGGCTACGTAAAGATTGAAGGCATGGTGGACGAAAGCATGGATACCGAAAACCTCAGCGAAGAGCCTGAAGATTGGGAATTCCGTGCAAAGCCTGCTTGGCAACGCATCATTGTATTGACCGGTGGCGTCTTTATGAACTTCCTGACTGCCTATTTCATCTATGTTTTCCTCTTAATGGGTTACGGCAAAGATTATCTACCCAATGATTCTTTAGTCAATGGGATCTGGACCAATGAAATAGGCTTAGAGATGGGCTTAGAAAACGGAGATAAAATTCTAAGAATTGGCGACTACACACCAGAGAGCTACAGTGAAACGGCCTTAGAAATCCTTTTGAGTCAAGGCGAAGATTTAGTGGTTGAGAGAGACGGTAGAGAGGTGCGCATCCCCATTGCAGTGGAGTTCATCGAGGAAATGATCAAGGAGAAAAAATTTCCTGGACTGATCAAACCTAGAATGCCTTATGTGGTTGGCTCCTTCGCCGAAAACAGTTTCGGTGAGTCCCTTGGACTGCAAGTTGGAGACAGCATCGTTGGCTTAAACGGCCAAGAGATGTTGTTTTTCGATCAATACAAATCGGTACTCCCAAATTACGCTGGAGAAGAAGTGGATCTGGCATACTACCGCGATGGAAACGCAGATACCTTGACTTTTGAGATGCCTGAATCGGGCCGATTGGACGTCTACAATACCACTGCGGTATTCAAATACTACGAGATTAAGAATAAGAAGTACTGTTTCGCTTCAGCACTTAGCGGTGCTGGTGACGAGGTTGCTGCCAAACTGGACGGTTACATTCGTCAATTCAAGCTCATCTTCAACCCGAAAACCGAAGCGTATAAGGAAGTGGGCGGTTTCTTGACCATTCTACAGCAGTACGAAAAAGCTTGGGATTGGAGACACTTCTGGGAGTTTACTGCCTTCCTAAGCATCATGCTTGGATTCTTAAACATCTTGCCAATACCTGCACTTGATGGCGGGCATGTTGTGTTTACCGTAATTGAAATGATTACCGGCAAAAAGCCATCGATTAAGGTGCTTGAGATAGCACAGATGATTGGATTCTTCTTACTGCTCGCGCTGCTGATTTTCGCCAATGGGAATGATGTGATCCGCGCGTTATTTGGATAAATGAACAAAAGCAAGGAAATATTCGAGCATCTTGGAAGGGTTAAAGATCCTGAGATTCCCGTATTGAGCTTGCACGATATGGGCATCTTACGGGCTGTTGACGTTCTCAGCTCAGGGGACGAGCGCTTAAAGGTTGCTCTCGACCAATTCCATTCGGCGCATCCAGATGCGCCGAAAGCCAACGCCCGCTACGTCTATAAAATCACCATCAGTCCCACCTATGTGGGCTGTCCAGCGATGGATCGAATGGAACAGGATATTCGGGAGGCCATGTACGTCATGCAACTACCCTTCGTAGTAGAACAGCAACTCCAGCCTTCGTGGACCACAGATTGGATTTCTGAAGAAGGGCGCAAAAAAATGGAGGACTATGGCATTGCACCACCGGTAAAAGAAAGTGCCGATAAACGCGTGTTGTTTGCGGAGGCTCCAAAAGTGAATTGTCCCAAATGTAAAAGTGGAGATACACGCATGTTGAGCAGGCATGGAAGCACAGCGTGTAAGAGTCAATACGCCTGCAATAGTTGCTTGGAGCCCTTTGAATACTTCAAGTGTCTTTAAATTCGGGCGAAAGGCCGTAAATTAGAGCACCCAAATACATCACAGAAATGCCCAAAAGCCCGACCATTCCATGGTTCAAAGCCTACAAGCTCATGGCCACTGCCAAGAGTATGGCAGAATTGTACGAGCGCGAAAAGGACACAACCTCTAAATATGTACACGCGACCAGCCGCGGCCACGAAGCAGCTCAGCTCGCTTTAGCACTGCAGCTAGAGCCAAAGGACTTCATTGCGCCGTACTACCGCGACGATAGTATTCTGTTGGGTATTGGGATGACCCCAAAAGATTTAATGCTTCAGCTTCTGGCGAAAATTGACGACCCTTTTTCAGGAGGTCGTACCTATTACAGCCACCCTTCTTTGAAGGACGACGATAAGCCAAAAATCCCTCACCAGAGCTCGGCAACTGGAATGCAAGCCATTCCAACTGCTGGCGTTGCTATGGGTATACAATACCGCGAAAATCAAGGAATCGCTTCTGAAGAAGAAAAAGGTGCCATTGCGGTATGCAGTATTGGCGATAGCGCCATGACCGAAGGAGAGATTTCTGAAGCACTGCACATGGCCGCACTGAAGCAATTTCCGCTGCTCATGTTTGTTCAAGACAACGGTTGGGATATCAGTGCGAATCGTGAAGAGGTACACCACAGCAACGCGGTGGAATATGCCAAAGGGTTTACAGGTATAGAAACGAGAGACCTCAACGGTTCAAGTTTCAAAGAATGCTATGAAGCTCTTGAAAAAGTCATTGAAATTATGCGTACTGAGCGTAGGCCATTCTTGGTTCGTTGCGATGTTCCTCTGCTGAATCACCATACTTCCGGTGTTCGCAAAGAATGGTATAGAGACGATTTGGAAGAGGCGGCCAAGCGCGATCCATATCCTGTGCTGCGTAAGGAATGTATTGAGGCAGGTATTAGCGAAAAGGAATTGGACCAATGGGAAAAGGAAGCACAGGCCTTTGTGGAAGCACAATATGAGGATGCTTTGAGCATGCCTGACCCACAACCCGAGGACCTGTTTAACCATCAGTTTGCCCCTACTCCAATTACGGAAGAAAAAGGAGAACGTGCGCCAAAAAATGCAGAGCCCACTGTAATGGTCGATGCCGCACTTTTTGCTATCAAGGAGCTGATGGCTGAGCACCCAGAAGCCCTACTATACGGTCAAGATGTTGGTGGCAGGTTAGGCGGTGTATTCCGTGAGGCAGCAACATTGGCCCAGACCTTTGGCGACGAGCGCGTTTTTAATACCCCCATTCAAGAGGCTTTCATTATAGGGTCTACCGTGGGTATGGCAGCCGCAGGACTGAAACCGTTTGTAGAGGTTCAGTTTGCCGATTATCTGTGGCCCGGAATGAACCAATTGTTCACTGAGGTCAGCCGCAGCTATTACCTCAGCAATGGGAAATGGCCGACAAGCACTGTCATTCGCGTACCTATCGGCGCCTACGGTTCTGGTGGACCGTTTCACTCTTCTTCCATCGAAAGCGTAGTAACCAATATTCGTGGTATTAAGATCGCCTACCCTTCAACCGGGGCCGATTTAAAAGGCCTTATGAAAAGTGCCTACTATGACCCAAACCCTGTGGTCATCTTTGAACACAAAGGGCTGTATTGGAGCAAAATTCCAGGCACTGAGGGTGCTAAAACCCCTGAACCTAGTGCTGATTATGTTATTCCGTTCGGAAAGGGACGAATGGCGCTTGAAGCCGCTCAGGAAAAGGTGGAAAATGGTGAAGCTGCCGTTGTGATTACCTATGGGATGGGCGTGTATTGGGCGCAGAAAGCTGCTGAAGAGTTTAACGGCAAGGTCAGTATTGTTGATTTAAGAACCTTAGCCCCTTGGGATCGAAACTTGGTTATGGAACAAAGTCGCAGACACGGCCGCGTTCTAGT
>DJCX01000008.1 GCA_002430755.1 Flavobacteriales bacterium UBA5939
GGAGATGACCTTATGTTGCAGGGCGACCTAGGTGCTTGGACAGCTGTAGCAGATGGGCTAGTTGCGCGAAATTTAAACCACTTGAGCGAGTTACCTACTTACGATGCGCCTGCGGTGATTGCGGCGTGTGACTCCGCTTTGGGGGTAGGGGTAGATTTTCAAATTGGTTTTGAAGAGGAAATCAATCAAAATCCTTGGTACCAATTCACCGTCATTGACCGCGTGGGCTATTTTACTCAAGAGGGATTTTTGCACAACAGGATGGATTCCACGTCGGATCCAAGAGTAGCATTCTATCGCTCGAGCGATTTGTGGTCCATACCGTCGTTGGGTGCTGCCACTGCAGATCTTCCCGTGCTTACCACGTTTGAATTGCAGTTCATCAAAGCAGAGGCGCAGTTTCGTAGCGGAGATCTAGCCGGGGCGAGAGGTTCGATGGAGCAGGGCATTGCAGCCAACATGGCTTATTTCGGTGTAGCATCGGACAGTGCGCAACTTTACATTGACAGTTTGCCGGGGGTAACCACCCTTGAATTGATCATGGAGGAAAAATACATTTCCATGTTTACCCAAGGGGAGTCTTGGACGGATTGGCGCCGAACGGGCTATCCCACCCTGAGTGCGGACCCGCTGTGGTACCTCACTGAGATCCCAAGGCGAATGCCGTATCCAGAGAGCGAGTATTTGTATAACAATGAGCAGGTTCCTATGCCTGAGGACGCTACGTTTGAAGAGCGTTACGGGATGTCTCCAGAGTACAGAATTTTTTGGGATAAATAGCCCTGGTTATTCTGCGGGGCGCAGGCTTTCGACCATGATTTCAATGCTCATCTGACCGCGGAAGTGGTTTTCGGTGAGGGTGATGAGGGCGTCGAAAGGGGTGCCGGCTTTGAAGTCACTTTCAAGGTGACCTTGGTTAAATGCTATTCCTGAGATCGCTGGTCCGCCTTCTTGGTGTTTGACGTTGAGTTTGAGGTGGGATTTGTCGCCACCTACTGCACGCGTTTGCCCAGCATCTACGAGATTTTTGAGCAGGAATATAGGGGCTGGATTTTCTGGTCCGTGCGGGTCCAGTTGCTTCAGGATTTTATGAAAGCGATCGGTGAATTGGCTAAGGTGGGCCTGTGCGTCATAGAAGTAGTTCTGCTCGAGCTGGTCGGGGCTGAGGTTTTTTTGGCAATAGGCTTCGAAGGCTGCTTTGAAATGGGGTAGTTGACTCTCGTGCAGGGTCATACCGGCGGCATATTTGTGCCCGCCGAATTGGATCAAATGCTCCTCACAGGAAGAAAGGGCCTCGTAGAGGTCGAAATCCGTTACTGAACGCGCGCTTCCGGCGAGTTTATCGCCACTCTTGGTCAGGACAATGGTAGGCCTGTAGCGCGTTTCCACAATCTTGCTGGCCACGATGCCTACCACGCCCTTGTGCCACTCGGGATTGTATAGAACGTTGGAAAATGGGTAGTTCTCGGGGTCCAATTGGTCTTTGGCCTCTTCGAAAATAGTTTTCTGTACCTCGCGGCGTTCTGTGTTGAACTGCTGGATGCGGTGGGCGAGGTCTTGTTGCGCCTCACCTTCCTTTGAGCGCAGCAGCTCTACGGCGCGAAGGCCACTTTCCATTCTTCCAGCGGCGTTAATCCTCGGACCAATAGTAAAGCCGAGGTCTCGAAAATTCAGTTCGTGGGGATTTTTGGCGGCCACTTGGAGCAGCGCGGCAATGCCTGGTCGACTTTCGCCATTTCTGAGACGCTCCATTCCGAAATGAGCCAATATTCTATTCTCTCCAGTAACGTGCACGATATCGGCAGCAATGGAGATGGCGCACAGGTCGAGAAGAGGGTAGAGGTAGTGCTCGTGCGGCAATCCCCAACGCTCGCAGAGCGCTTGACATAATTTGAATCCTACACCACACCCGGAGAGTTCCTTGTAAGGGTACAGGCAATCGGGGCGCTTGGGGTTTAGGATGGCCTTCGCCAGCGGGAGTTCTTGTTCGGGTCGGTGGTGGTCACAGACGATGATGTCTATACCTAGCTGTCGGGCATGTGCAATCTGGTCGAAGGCCTTGATGCCACAGTCCAAGGCGATAATCAGTGTGATGCCCAGCTCTGCGGCGAGGTTAATGCCGTCGAAGGACAATCCGTAGCCCTCTTTGTAGCGGTCGGGAATGTAGGCTTCAATGGGAAACTTACCGTCGAGAAAATCGGACATTAAAGCGACAGAAGTGGTGCCGTCCACGTCGTAATCGCCATAGATCATCACGTGTTCCTGGTGGATCCTCGCTTGCTCAATACGTTCTACAGCTGCCTCCATATCCTTCATGCGGTACGGGTCGTGCAGGTGTTTTAGATCGGGCCTGAAAAAGGCCTTAGCGGAACTGAAATCCTCGATGCCACGAACGGCGAGCAAATGGGAGAGCAGTGGGTCTTTAGTGACCTCTGCGGTTAATATCGATGTAATGCCTGCCTCGGGAGCCGGCTTTGGGCTCCAACGCATTAGGCATCTTTTTTAATAAGTTCAGTCTGATAGTCCACGCTGTATTTGTGGATCAGTGCGAAGAGCTCATGAATGAACGCTGGAGACATGTCTTTGCCTTCCGCCTTAGAAGTTTGCTCTTGGACCAATTTTAACCACCGTTCCATATGGAAGATACTCAGTCCTTCGCGCTCTTTGATGGCAGCGATGTCCTTGACCTTAGCAAATCTCTTTTGGAGCACATCCACAATGGCATCATCCAAGACATCGAGAGCCTCGCGCAGGGTGGCGAGTTCCGCATTGGGTTGTAAGGGTACCTCGGTGTGAATTTTTAACTCACGTATAATCTCGCCCAGCTTGGCCGGGGTGATCTGTTGCTTGGCATCGCTCAAGGCGCAATCTGGGTCGTGGTGTGTCTCAATCATCAGACCTTCCATTCCGAGGTCCATGGCCACTTGACTCACTTCTTTAATGAGGCTGCGGTCTCCCGCAATATGGCTCGGGTCACAGATGATTTTTATCTCAGGCATCAAGGCACGCAAATCAAAGCTGTGCTGCCATTCTGGTTCATTGCGGTAGATGCTTTTGGCCGTAGAGAAGAATCCACGGTGTACCGCTGCAATGCGCTCAGTACCCGCCTTTTGAAAGCGCTCGATAGCACCCGCCCATAGGCCAATCTCAGCATGAATAGGGTTCTTAACAAGCACGGGGATATTCACGCCCTTCAGCGCTTCGGCAATCTCCTGGACGTAAAATGGATTTACGGTCGTACGCGCTCCAATCCAGAGGACATCAGCCCCCTCTTTAAGGGCGAGTTCCACATGTTCGGCGTTGGCTACTTCAACAGTAGTTGGGGTGTTAATGGCTTTACCGGCATCAATGAGCCAGCGCATGGCTTCGGCGCCCACACCTTCGAACGAGCCCGGTTTTGTGCGCGGCTTCCATACGCCGCCACGCAACAAAGAGATGGGCGCATTCGCTTTTATCTGTTGGGCAGTTTCTAGAACTTGCTCAGGACTTTCCACACTGCAAGGACCGGCGATCAATAATGGACCGCTGTCGTTGGTGTCGAACCATTGCTCGATCGATTGTGCTTTGATGGAAGTCATACGTAATTAACCCTTTTCCTTGGCTTGTTGTTTGGTCAGTCCTCCTATGATAAGGACCAATTCTCCTTTCACACCACCGCGCCCTTCTACCTGGGTCAGTACTTCACTGGCACTTCCGCGAATACACTCCTCAAACTTCTTAGAGATTTCACGGCACAGGGCTACTGGGCGGTCGCTCCCACAAAATTCGACAATTTGCCCGAGGGTTTTGATGATTTTATGTGGACTTTCATAAAGAACTACTGTTGAGGTGGCCTCTGCAATGTTTTGAAGCTTGGTTTGTCGGCCTTTCTTCGGGGGTAAGAACCCTTCAAAATAAAAGGTGTCGCACGGCAAGCCGCTACTCACTAGCGCAGGAACGAAAGCTGTGGCGCCCGGCAGGGTAATGATCTCGATGCCGGCCTCTGCGGCTGCGCGTATGAGGAGAAATCCAGGATCACTGATCCCCGGGGTACCTGCATCACTGACTAAGGCAATAGTGGTGCCCGCCAGAATTTGGCCGATGTAGCGTTCCACCACTTTGTGTTCGTTGTGCATGTGAAAGCTCTGCTTGGGCGTTTCAATCCCAAAATGCGACGTCAATTTTCCCGTGGTACGGGTGTCTTCGGCCAAGATGAGGTCGGCTTCTTTCAGCACCGTGATGGCGCGAAAGGTCATGTCTTCAAGATTACCTACTGGGGTAGGCACGACGTACAGCGTTGCAGACATAATTACCCGAAGCGTTGTTCTACCGCTGCCATAAAGCGCTCTGCGGTTTCCTCGTTATCTGCCCAGCCGTATTCCGGTGCAATATGTGTGGTTAAGAAATCTTGAGCTTCACCCAAGCTGCCTAGGGTATTGAGCTGGCTCACAACGCGGTTGAAATCTTCAGCCGATCCGTCAAATAAATCTTTTACAAAGCCAATTCTATCGTTCAGCCCAAACTTTAGTGCGCCGCCCGCCAATCGGTCATTCAAACTTTTCTTTTCAGTGCTTTGCGCCTTTTCAGCGACACTTTCACTCTGCACCATCACTGGCTCAGCAATTTCCTCCGCCGGAGGCTCAGGTGCCGCTGGCGCCGGTTCAACGGCTTCGTCCAACTGAAATACGGTGCGGTCTTCGTGTGATTTAAGAACAGGTTCTTCTGATTCTTTTACTTCTTCGGGTAGAACTTGAGCAGCTTTTGCAGCTTCTTCTTTTTCGATCTCTTCAGCGACATCCACCAGCGAGAGTTGATTGTCCTCTTCCTCAGAAGTTGCAGTCGTTACAGGAGCAGCTTCTACAAGCGCCTCAGGGGCAGGTGTAGGCACATCGATCTCAGGAACACTGACTTCAGACTGAAGTTCTGCAATCCTCGCACGAAGTTGAGATTGCATATCCTGCTGCGCAGCTGCAAGTTGTTGTTGAATGGTTTCTTCGGCTTCGAGTAAAGCCAAACCTTTATACAGATCGAGTACGGCTTTTGCCGCCTCTGAATGACTCTTACCTCCTATTTCTAGGGCCAATTGGGCCAATTCTGCTTCAATCTGCGTTCTCTTCTTCATAAACCTTTCCTCTAGCTGTGATATTATCTACCTTTAACGCCAAAGTAGCATTAATCTGTTCTCATGTTTCAAAGCGGTATAGAATTTAACCAACAAAAAGGCGGTTGGATCGAGGTAGTATGTGGTCCCATGTTTAGTGGAAAGACGGAGGAGTTAATTCGCCGCATGCGCCGTGCCCAGATTGCGGGACAGAAAGTCGAAATTTTTAAGCCCGCCTCGGACATCCGTTACGACGAACAGGAGGTGGTGAGCCACGACAAAAACTCCATTCCTTCGACACCCATCGACAATAGCTCGAACATGCTCCTGCTCGCAGACGACGTTCAGGTCGTAGGAATCGACGAGGCCCAATTCTTCGACGAAGGCATCGTTGAGGTTGCGAATGCCCTCGCCAACCAAGGAAAGCGCGTAGTGATCGCAGGCCTCGACAAAGACTTCAAGGGCCGCCCGTTTGGACCCATGCCAAACCTACTGGCCACCGCAGAATATGTGACCAAGCTCCACGCTATATGCCGCCGAACGGGCGGCCCTGCACATTTCTCTTACCGCATCGTGGAAGGAAATCAAACCTTTATGCTGGGCGAACACGGTGAATACGAACCGGTGAGCCGCTCGGTTTACAACGAATTGAACGCACAAAAAAGTGGCCATTAAAGCCGCACATATTGCAACACTTGCCGGCGCAACTTTGCACGGCCCCGAGGAGGCATCATTCACCCAATTCGCCTTCGACTCCCGACGTATCCATAGTGCCCAACCTACGTGTTTTATAGCACTCGCCACACCGCACGCGGACGGCCACCACTACATTGACAGCGCCATCGCGCGCGGTGCCACCACCGTCATTTGTAGCGACGCTGCTCATGCGGTGAACCACCCGTCCACCTGTTTCATTGTCCACCCAGCACCGTTGGAGGTGCTTAGATCGTGGGCTGCACAGCAGCGGGAAGCACTTTCGGGCGAAGTTGTAGCCATTACGGGCAGCAACGGAAAAACGGTGGTGAAGGAATGGCTGTACGAGTTGTTGGGTGCCCCGGAGCACATTCACCGCACACACGCCAGCTTTAACAGCGAACTAGGCGTGCCGTTGACCTTGAGCGCTTTAGCGGACCAGCACCAAAGTGCTCTTATAGAAGTGGGTATAGATGAGGCGGGTGCTATGCAGCGTCATGAGGAATTGGTGCGGCCTTCTATCGGGATCTTCACCACCTTGGGCGATGCCCACGGAGAGAATTTTGAGAGTGATGAACAGAAATTCAAGGAAAAATTCAAGCTGTTCGAACATTGCTACAGCTTGGTTATTGGCCGTAAATGGCTGAGGTGGGCACAAGAATTAGGGCTAAAAATCCCCGAGCGCACACTCGTGTGGGGGCAAGGGGAGGAATTGGACCCGGATGCCATTCAAGATTGGCCGTTTAGTGGCGACTATCAAAAAGAAAACGCCTTGAGTGCCTTGGGCGGAGCATTGCTGCTAGGTGCTTCTATGGAAGATTTGCAACGCAGATTAGTTCTTTTGCAGCCGTTAGAGATGCGTATGCAATTGCGTAGCGCGAAGGACGGCGGCTATTTACTAGAAGATACCTACAGTTCAGATTTAAGCAGCCTCCGTTGGGCATTGGAAGAGCTCGCGAGCAGTGCACTCACTTCAAGAAAATGGGCGGTGCTCAGCCATTTGGGCAGCGAGGAAAAAACCGTTGAGGCCAAAGCCCTTGCGGCTACCTACGGTTTGGACCGTATCTGGTGGGTTGAAAAGCCGGAAGATGTGGGTGAATTGACCGCGAGTTTCGCCGGGTTGGATTTGAATAAAACTACCGTATTGGTCAAAGGCAGACGCGCCTTTAAATTGGAACAATTCGCCGCAACCCTGCAAGACCAATACCACAGTACATGGGCCGAAGTGAACCTTAGCGCCATGCGCCGCAACTTGCAAAAGTTTAAAGCGCATTTGAATCCAGAGACTAAGGTCATGGCCATGGTCAAGGCGGCCAGCTATGGATCAGGCACTCTCGAAGTGGCACGTTGGTTACAGGACTTACATGTCGATTATCTCGGCGTTGCTTTTGCGCAGGAAGCACTGAGCTTAAGGGCTAGGGGAATTACCATGCCTATTTTGGTGCTTAACGTGGACCCACAACAGATGCCGCTGCTTGCTGCGGCAGGTACAGAGGTGGAGTTGTTTGCACGTCACCAGCTCGATACTTGGCTCAGCGCAAAGAGAACGGAGGTGCTGAAGGTGCACCTGAAGATCAATACAGGGATGAACCGATTGGGTTTTGCGCCCGAGAAGGTGGAGGAATTATTGAAAGAATTGGCCACAGAGCCTCGAGTGGAAGTGGTTGGTGCATTCTCGCACCTCGCTGCGGCCGACGACCCCGATAAAGATGAATTTACAGGTAAACAACTGCGCACATTTGAAGCAGTGGCAGCAGCTGTGAAGGCCCAATATCCAGGGGCTGTGGCACACGTGTTGAATACGCACGGCATCCACAGATTTACTAAAGAAGCCCACGAGATGGTGCGCTTGGGCATAGGCTTGTATGGTGCAGGAAACTATGAAGGCATTGCGCCTTTGGAAGAAGTCATTTCTTGGAAGTGTAGGGTGAGTCAGGTTAGCGACCTTAATCCGGGCGATTCGGTAGGCTATGGCACTACCTTCACTGCCTATAGGCCTATGAAATATGCCACCTTGCCCGTCGGGTATGCCGACGGCTTGTCTCGTTCTTTATCTGGTGGAAAAGGCGCAGTATATATCGCCGGTCACCGCTGTACCATCCTGGGAAGGGTGTGTATGGACATGTGCATGGTCGATATCACTGGCTTGGAGGTAAACCCTGGCGATGAGGTGGAGATTTTAGGTCCTCATCAAAGTGCCTCAGATTTGGCTAAGGCGGCAGGAACGATTTCCTACGAGGTCCTTACTGGAATTGGCCCCAGAGTACCAAGACTTTATATAAAGGATTAAGTCTTGTAATTATTCGGTTTAGCTGACAGTATTCCCCCGTTTTGTTGTATTTTATACAATGAAACTCTTAAACGTATAGCCTCCTATGGATCTAATTACAACTCCACTACTTTCCGTATTGGTGGTTCTATTGGCCTACAAATCGGTTTTTACCGTAAAACAGAAGACTGCGGTAGTTATTGAGCGATTGGGTAAATTCCAACGTATTGCTCAAAGTGGTCTCCAGTTTAAAATCCCTTTTATTGATCAAAAATCTGGCGTAGTGAATCTGCGTGTAAGGGAATTACCGGTAAACATTGAGACCAAGACGAAGGATGATGTATTTGTCAACCTTATTGTTTCTGTGCAGTATTTTGTTACCGCCAACGCCGAAGGAATCCGCAAAGCTTTCTACCAATTTGACAATCCTGAAGCACAGATCCAATCGTACGTTTTCGATTCTATTCGTTCCGAAGTCCCAAACCTCAATCTCGACGATGTTTTTAGTGAAAAAGACAAGATCGCAATTGCAGTTCAAAACGAGTTGGCAGAGACCATCTCGGGCTTCGGGTACGAAATAGTAAAAGCTTTGGTGACCGACATTGATCCGGACGCCAAAGTGAAGAATTCGATGAACGAGATCAATGCTGCCAAGCGTTTGAAAGAGGCGGCAAAGGAATATGCCGAGGCTGAAAAGATCAAGGTTGTTGCGGCCGCCGAAGCAGAAGCAGAAAGCAAGAAGCTACAAGGGGAGGGGATTGCGAATCAGCGCATCGCCATCGCCAACGGTCTCAAGCAAAGTGTGGAAGAAGTACGCGGTGCCATGGAAGAAGGTACTACCGGGCAGCACGTGATGAACATGCTCTTTATGACCCAACATTACGACACCATTAGCCGTCTGGCAGATAACAATGTAAGTACCATCTTCATGCCATATTCGCCAGGAACGGTGGGCGATTTACAGACGGAGATCCAGTCGGGATTGTTGGGTGTAGAAATGCTCAAAGAAGCCAAGGAAAAAGCAGCAAAAGACGTGAAGGACGCTACGAAGTAACCGTTTCTTTAAACATGATATTCAAAGGGAGCTACGACTGTGGTTCCCTTTTTTCTTTCAGGCTCTGTAGCGCAGTTAAACCCACCATGAAGGTGATCAGTAGTGCACCTGCTTGCTTGTCGAGCAGACTCTCTGTAGTCCCACTTAACATGACCAGTAGCCAGATGTAGCGAAGTACGCCTGCACTTTTGAAAATGCCCCACAAAAAGATGGCTGCCAATAAAAGGACTGCGACGATGCCACCCTCTGCCCAGCTCTGTATCCAGATGCTGTGAAAATCGTACATGAATTCATCAAGGGTATAGGCCTCTTTACCACGGTAAAATTCGGCATCTACCTTACTTAGACGTTCGTTCAGTTCAAATTCCCCAGCGCCATTACCCACGCCAAATACGGGGTGCTCGCCAATGATTTTTAGTCCTTCTCGCCAGATAAAAATCCGGTGGTTGGTCTGTTTGCCGTCCACTTTACCGTCTATACTTCGAATTTCATTGCGCAGATCTACCAAGCGCCCTCGAGGCCCGGGCAACGCTGTTATGAGTACTGCTCCAAAAGCCAGCGTGGCTGCAGCTAAGCCAATAATCTTGCGGCGTTGCTCTCGGTTTTTCAAGGCCAATTCCGCAAACCTCCCCAAGACAATCACAGGCACCAGTATCAGATGAATGCGTACACTTAATACGATGACTCCAAACAACAACCAAAGTACTGCGGCCCCTCGAAGTGTACTTAACCCGTAGGTCTTGCGCCATACTTTTCGCTCCAAAATGAGTGCTGCGGCGATCAGGTAGAGGCTTTGGAAATGAACGCCCAATCGGCCCCCTAATTCAAATGCTTTATAACTGACCCAACCGTTGAGGTATAGACTTTTACAGAAGATGACGGTCCAAGCTGCTAATGTCGCCCAGGCAAAAGTTTCCATCCATCTTTTTACCCAGCTTTGGTGGTCTTTTAGCCTTGTGGCATGCATCAAAATTCCCATAATGGTGATGGGTAAAACCATGATGACATCGCCCCAGCCTTCGCTGTTGTGTTCACTCCAGGTAGTACTGAGCCATTGCCAATCTGTAAATACGGCAAACAAGAGTAATGGGGCAAACCGGAAATGTTTCTTACCTGCAGCCAATACACCTATGGCCATGATGATCAGTCCATACACTGGACTGAGCCAAGGAAAGGCGAACGGGAGCAAAGCTGCACCAATACCGCCCGAAATGTGCAAGTAAGAATGAGGTTTTGTCATTGGTTATTTAACGCCCAGTAGGGCTTCCATCGTACCTGCTTCGAGCAAAATACTTGCCGCAGTGTTGATTTGTGCATCCCGCGTCAAACCGCGCTCCAAAGTTCCTTCCAAACCGAAGTGCTTCTGAACCAAGTAATCTTCCAAATACTCCGTGATCTCAGTACGTTGGCTTTCGAGCACTTTTCCCTTTCTTTCTTCAATATTTATAAGAAGCGTTTGAATGTCTTCTTCGCTGAGATAATCAAGCTCTGACGCCGCTTTTTCCAACTGCTTTAATTTACGCTCGCCCAAACTTTCAAAGGTGAACGCTTCGCGGGCCAAAAATGCTGTGAAGGCCGTCCATTGTTCTTCGTTAAGAGTGAAAGCATCCGGAGAATCACCTTCCATCGATTCTACCACGCTGGCTGCGTAGCGCAAATCCAGACCCTTCGCGCTCATCGCACTAACAAATTCTGGATAATAGGCATCCGCCAACGTTGAATCTGGATGAATCCCATCACCATCGACCACAGGTCTGCCACTGGCGGTTGCAAACTCCTTTTGTGCGGCTTTCTTGGTACGCTTTCCGTTCTCGTCACGATCGTAATTGACCTTTTGAATACATCGTCCCGAAGGCGTATAATATTTGGCAACAGTGACCTTCATTTGAGCCCCAAATGGAAGGGGTTTAATCTGTTGCACCAACCCTTTACCAAAGCTCTTTTCACCCAAGATGACCCCGCGGTCTAAATCTTGAATAGCGCCAGCGACAATCTCTGAAGCCGATGCACTGCGGTCGTCCACCAGCACCGCCAACGGAAGGTCAGGAATCAAGGTTTTAGCTGCCTTGCGGTACACGTCTTGGATTTCACCTCCGCGACCACGGGTGCTCACGATGGTATCCTTGGTGTCGCTGAAATAGCTGACAATCTTCACGGCCTCCATGAGCAATCCACCACCATTACCGCGCAGGTCTAATATGATGCCTTTTGGATTTTGTTTCTTCAGATTGATTAAAGCATTTCGAACCTCAGAAGAAGCTTTTGCTGTAAATCCATCGAGATATACATAACCAATTCCATCTTCGCGCATGCCATAAAACGGCACCGCTTTAGAGGTGATGTTTTGACGGTTGAAAGTGAAGACCTCCTCCTTGCCTGCACGCTCGACTACCACCTTGACTTCGCTATCTGGTGTTCCTTTTAGCAGGGAGCTTACATCCGAAATAGAAAAATCGTCAATGGAGGTGTCGTCAACCTTTTTGATAATATCCCCTACCTGAATACCTGCGGCTTTCGCCGGCCCGCTATTGTTTAAATCAGAGATATAAATATCCTTTTCAATCTTTTGAATGACACATCCAACACCGCCATACTCCCCGGTTTGAAGCAATCGCACATCCTCAATCTTGTCTTCAGGGTAATACACGGTATACGGGTCCAATTCCTTCAGCATCCCTTTAATCGCACTACCTACAGCCTGCTCTGCACCAATCTCATCCACGTAGTTCACCTGTACCTGTTGCAATACTGAGGTAAACACTTCTAATTGCTTACTCGTTTCAAAGGGATCTCCTGCCGCTGCACTCATCAGTACACCAGCACTTACAATCACGGCCCAAATGCTCATCTTATTCTTCATCTGCCAATTCTTTTTTTCGCTGCTCTGCATAGGCCTCGAGCAACTTCAAATATCCTGCCTCGAGAAAGGCGTAATCGTTTGGTCGGTTTCCTAAATAACGGATGGACCAAATTTCAGTAGCTCCGCTATCGAAAATCTTATTTTTATTTAAGCGGTACAATTCCCGCATCTGTCTTTTCATCTTATTGCGCTCCACAGCTTTCTTCAGCCCGCGCTTCGGCGCCACAATTGCCACTTTTCTCTGTATCCCATCCTCTAACTCCGCTTCCATGTAACGCAACGAGAATGGAAAGGCTTTCACGCCACGACCCTCTGCATGGAGGCCGTCGAAATGTTCCTTCTTGGTGAGGTGTTCTTTTTTGGGAAAACTGTAGCGCATAAAAAAAGCCCGGCGCATGCGCCGGGCCCTCAATTTACAATATATCTTACTTCTTGTTTGCCACTTTGATGTAATCGCTGATGGCCTTTGTCATTGACGGGGCGTCCGGCGTTGGTGCAGGGATATCAACGATCAATCCGTGACTTTCTGCCTCTTTTTGCGTCGTTGGCCCAAAACAAGCCAAGCGCGTTTTGTTTTGTTTGAATTCTGGGAAGTTCTCGTACAAACTCTTAATTCCAGAAGGAGAGAAGAACACCAAAATATCGTAGAATACATCTTCCAAATCGCTCAAATCACTTACAACCGTATTGAACAGAATAGCACGCGTGTAGTCAATACCGGCATCCGCCAAAGCATTTGGGATGGAAGGCTTCAAGCTGTTTGAAGAAGGCATCAAGAATTTTTCATTCTTAAATTTCTTCAACGTTGGGATCAATTCTTCAATCTTCAAATTGCCGTGATAAATCTTGCGCTTGCGGTAAACCACATATTTCTGTAAGTAGTAGGCGATTGCCTCAGAGATACAGAAGTAACGTGTATCTGGACTGATCTGAACACGCATATCCTCACACATACGGAAGTAGTGATCAACAGCATTCTTAGAAGTCAAGATAACGTTGCGGTAATCTCTTATCTGGATTTTATCCTTTCTAAAGTTGGAGGCGGTTACCCCTTCCACGTGAATGAACGAGCGGAAATCCACATCTACCTTGTGCTTAGCGGCAAGTGTGAAAAAAGGGTGAGATTCGGTGGTTGGCTCTGGTTGTGACACCAAAATCGACTTCACTTTTGTTTGTCTATCTGCCATGAGTGTTAGTTGACGAACGAAAAAATTAATACTAGTTCGAGCGTGCAAAGGTAAGACATTGCGTAAAAACGAGCCCCACCGCTCCGAATATTTCGAAGTACGGGACTCTTTAAAGCAAACCAAACTAATCCGATAAAGTGGCCTGCACAAAGCAGATAGATGCCAGCATGCAACCAGTCGTCATTAATAAGCAAGCTGCACAGTACGATGAGACATACGAGGCTGTAGACGTAGCTCAACTGAATACCTCCAAAGAGATCTGTCCCATTTTGAAGCGCATTATTTGAGGAAAATAACAGGCTCAACAAAATGGAAAATACTAGACGGGCCAACAGGATGATGGTTATAGCAAGGGGCGCCTCCCACCACAATAATTTTAATTCCAAAGCTTCTCCAAGAACATAGAACAATGCTGCTGGGAGTAAGAGACTCACTAAGGCAGCGCTCAAGCGACCGCGCGCATCACCTAGGTCTTCCCATTGAAGTCGAATCCATTTGGAGAACACCTCGGGCTTTAGTGCCCGGAATACACCGAGGACTGCGAAGAATCCAATAAACAACCACTTAACGTCCATCTAGGACGCAAAGTTACTGTAAAACGACGTGCTTGTATTGAATGCTGCCGTCCGAATATTCTGCGTGCAAGATGTAGTTGCCTCGAGCAAGGGCGCTTACGTCTAAAATGGCTTGATCTTCCATAGAAGCTGAATAGTCGAGCTGCATGAATCGGCCTATTGTATTGTACAAACGAATAGCTACAAGACCTTCTGCTCGAACCTTTAAAGTTGATGAAGCCGGGTTCGGATATGCCATCAACGGCATGCCTTCACACTCTTCGAGACCGATACTGCTTCCTGTACTCTTGTAGAGTGTTTTTGAAGCGGTCATCACGTAGTCGCCAGAAGTCTGACCGTTGCTGTTGGTGAAATTAATGGCGGCATACACCGTAATGCTGTCTGGGAATGTGGTCCCGTCGATATCAAAAGTCCAATGAATACTATCGTTAGAAACAGCGGTTCCTCCACTGGTGTGTGTGATGTAATCACTAATACGTTTCGCGCCAGTGCCTGGATTTGAGGTGGCCAATTGGTTCCCATTCGCATCTTCGACTCTAGCCATAAAGCCCACCTTCGAAGATGTACCGTTTGGTTTTACCCCAAGGGTGATTCCAATTGTGTTGCCGTCAGAAATACTGTCTACCGAGGACATGATGCCGATGACTTCACCGCCCATAGGACTACCCGAGCTGTGGCAATAGCCGCTGGCACAGGTCTGTCCATTATCTCCGGGTGAACCACTTTTTCCTGCAGGTGATCCGCCACTGTTGGTATACGAATATGTTGAGATGCCCATAAGGGCGATAATGAGTAACGATTTTTTCATGGGGCTTCGTTTATTATGTGAATGGTGAAACTCTGAGTTGAATTTATAACAATTTTTCACCTTTTGTGTTTAATTTCACAACCACTCAAGAAAACTACACAAGCATGGTGGATCAATTTCAACATCCAGATTACTACCTACTAGACGAACTGCTAAGCGAGGAACACAGAATGATTCGTGACGCGACCCGCGAATGGGTCAAGCGAAGCGTAAGTCCAATCATTGAAGATTTCGCTCAGCGTGCCGCCTTTCCGCAACACTTAGTAAAAGAAATGGGCGAGGTAGGGCTTTTCGGTCCTTATGTACCTGAAGAGTATGGAGGTGCCGGTCTAGACCACATCAGCTATGGACTTATGATGCAGGAAGTAGAGCGCGGCGATTCAGGTATTCGATCCACTTGTTCTGTGCAGAGCTCTTTGGTGATGTTCCCCATTTACGCTTACGGAAGTGAGGAGCAAAAGCAAAAATTCCTACCAAAGTTGGCCACGGGTGAATACCTCGGATCATTTGGACTAACGGAGCCGAACTTTGGGTCCAACCCGGGCGGAATGACGACCAACTTCGTTGAAGACGGCGATGATATCATTCTAAATGGTGCGAAGATGTGGATTTCAAATTCGCCGTTTTGTGATATTGCTGTTGTTTGGGCGAAAAACGAGGCTGGTCGTATTAAAGGTGTCATTGTCGAACGTGGCATGGAAGGATTTACCACACCGGAAACACATAACAAGTGGTCGCTTCGTGCTTCAGCTACTGGCGAGCTCGTGTTTGACAACGTACGTGTCCCTAAATCAAATATTTTACCGGGTCGTGATGGCCTTGGAGCACCGTTATCTTGTTTGGACAGTGCGCGCTTCGGTATCGCATGGGGCGCCTTGGGTGCTGCTATGGATTGTTACGATACTGCACTGAGATATTCTAAAGAACGCATTCAGTTCGGCAAGCCCATTGCTGCGTTCCAGTTGCAACAGAAGAAATTGGCAGAAATGATTACCGAAATAACCAAGGCACAGCTGTTGACTTGGCGTCTAGGTCATCTTAAAAATGAGGGCCGTGCTACCTCTGCACAAATCTCAATGGCAAAGAGAAACAACGTGGAAATTGCATTGAAAATCGCACGAGAGGCACGTCAAATGTTGGGTGGAATGGGTATTACTGGCGACTTCTCAATCATGCGACACATGATGAATTTGGAGAGTGTGGTGACTTACGAGGGGACACACGATATTCATCTGTTAATCACCGGTTTAGATATCACTGGCGAGAACGCTTTCGTTTAATTAATTCGTAATACGAATCACATTTACCCCGTCAAAGGAACAGCTGTATTCTTTGATCGGCAGTGTGTAGCTAGTATCCACGCTCTGGCCATCTAAAAGTTGGTATTGGTGTGCATCGCACCCACAGGTAAAATAGAAATCTCCATTGGTGCTTTCTAGCACGCCACAGCCGTCAGCCCAGTGTTCTGGACAAGCAGCTTCGTAAGCGGCAAAATCATAGAATTGGCCGTCAAAATACCGGCGGTAAACCAGCACACCAGCATGACCAGCATTGGGCAGCAATAATTGGCCTCCAACTACAGTCAGATTGAAGCTCGAAGGGTCGCTTACGTAGACCGTTTCATCGACCAAAGGTTCCGGAATATCGTATACAACATTGGTGTTGTTGCACGCACTTAATCCCAACACCAGCAATAGCAAGGCTTGTAAGGGATTGTTTATCAGTCTGTAAAGTCGTTTACTCATTGGCTGCAAGATAGCTCGATTTCCTTGTCATTTCTCCGGTTCTGATGCTTATATTTACGGACTTATAACCCAAAAGTAAAGCCAGTATTTATGGTCAAAAGAATACTCACGCTTATTATGGTCTTTGCTGTAGCGCTCAGCTACGGTCAAACTCGTCCCGGTTCTATCAAGGGAACGGTCAAGGATAAGCGCACCGGCGAAGTCATTCCATTTGCTACGGTAATCGTAAAAGACAAGGATGTTGTCATTGCAACAGGAACGACGGATTTCGATGGAAAGTATAACATCAACCCAGTTAACGCGGGGGTGTACAACCTTACTTGTAATTTCATCGGTTACGCAGATTTCAACCTCAACGGTGTAACGGTTTATTCCGGTAAGCCCAAAGTGGTCAATTTCAACATGACTGTTGAGAGTACGATGATCCAAGAGGTCACGGTTACCGCTCAGGAAGAACTCATTGAAACAGGGAAGACTTCAGAAATTGTAAGCTCAGAGGAAATTAAAAACCTTCCGTACCGTAACCTCAGCCAGATTGTTGGTACCACCGCAGGTGTATTCCAGCAAGACGGTAGCGGTTCGTTCAACGTCCGTGGTTCACGTTCGTCTACCAACGTAATCTTTATCGATGGGGTAAAGGTTCGTGGTGATGTCAACCTGCCGCGTGATGCGATCTTGCAGACGGAGGTAATTACGGGTGGTGTACCTGCACAGTACGGTGACGTTACCGGTGGTGTGATTTCTACGACTACAAAAGGCCCAGCACCGTATTACTTTGGTTCGTCTGAGATTTTGACCAGCTCAGTTTTTGATCCATACCACTACAACCTAGGTGCTTTAACGCTTGGTGGACCGATTATCAGAAACAAGAAAACGGGACAGCCAATTGTAGGTTTCCTACTCGCTTCAGAATTCCAATACAATCGTGACGGATCTCCACGTTCGTTGACCACTTGGAAAGTGAACGACGATAAGCTCGCAGAGTTACAAGCCAATCCTTTGGTACCAGCCTCTTCAGGTTTTGGGGTACTTAATGCTGCGGATTTCTTAACGCAAAGTGACTTATCACCCCAAAACTACCGAGAGAATGTAGCACGTACAGCCGTTCGTATTTCAGGTAACTTGAAGTTTGTGACCTCAGAGAAGACGACCTTGACTGTAGGTGGTCGTTACAACATGAACCAAGGTCGCAACGGTAGCAGATTCAATGAGTTAATGAACTATGCAAACAACTCAGAGTCGTTTGCACAAGATTGGTCGACATATGTGCGCTTCCAGCAACGTTTCGGGAATCCATCAGATACTTCGAACTCGCTTATTCGTAACGCGTTCTACACCATTCAGATGGATTTCACGCGTAATGAGCGTTTGACGCAGGACGCACGTCACAAAGACAATCTTTTTGCCTACGGTCACATTGGTACGTTCAAAACACAGTACCGCCCATTGTATACGCTAGGCTCAGATACCATTACAGATCCGAACGATCCTAACTATGGAAAGGTCATGGATGCTTACACTCTTGCCGTATACCAGAGTGTCAATGTGGATTACACGCCAGGCGAAAACAACCCAATCCTCGCAAACTACACCTCCAACTTCTATGACTTTGTGGATCAAAACTTGATCTTTAACAGAGCTCGCTCGCTAGAGGATATTCGTGCAGGTGGTGGGCTTCTAAACGGTGACCAGCCGTCTTCAGTTTACGGTTTATGGGGCAACGTTGGTGCAAACCAGGCTTCTTACGGAAAGACGTTAAACGACCAGTTCCGTATCACTGCTTCTTCAACCTTTGACATAAAGGACCACTCGCTTATTGTGGGTGTGGAGTACGAACAACGTTTCGACCGTTCATATAGCGTAGGAGCGACGGGATTGTGGACATTGATGCGTCTTTTACAAAACGACGCCATCCGCGAGTTGGACTTGAACAGACCAGAAGCTTCCTACGACAACAATGGTGTTTTCCAAGATACTTTGAACTACAAGCGCTTGTTTGATGCGGACAAACCTAGAACGTTCGATCGCAATTTGCGTGAAACCTTAGGTCTGGATCCAAACGGTACAGACTGGTTGGATATCGACTCGTACGATCCATCAACGTTCTCGTTGGATATGTTCTCCGCCAATGAATTGTTGAACATTGGTTCGAGCCAATACATTAGTTACTACGGTTTCGATTATCTAGGAAACAGATTGACGACGCGTCCATCATTGACAGACTTCTTTGCTACAGACGCTCAGGGCAATTCACCACGATTGATCGGAGCTTTTGAACCTATATACATGGCCGGTTATATCCAAGACCAGTTTACCTACGAAGACCTCTTCTTTAATATAGGTGTTCGTGTTGACCGCTTTGATGCCAACCAGCCAGTCCTTGCAGATCCTTATGTATTGTACCCAGCATATTCTGTTGGAGATCTAGGTGCAACTACCCTAGCAGGTTATGACGTACCAGAAGGTATTAGTGACGATGCAGTTGTTTATGTTGACGACCAAGAAAATCCATCAGCCATTGTAGGGTACCGTGAAGGAACTACCTGGTACACGGCAAACGGTGAGGTTGAAGCAAATCCTAAGAACATTGCGGATTTAAGTGGTGGTATTAAGCCATTCTTGAAAAACCCAGGTATTGAAGACCAGAAATTAGCAGTTACTGCCAATGAAAGTTTCAAAGACTACACGCCACAGGTTACAGTGAGTCCACGTATTTCCTTCCAGTTCCCTATTTCGGATGAGGCGGAATTCTTCGCGCACTACGATATCATGGTGCAGCGTCCGGATCCAGGGGTAAACAGAATGAATCCAATCACCTTCTTACAGTTGGAGAACGGTAATAACGGTGGCCTATTGTCTAACCCAGATTTGAAACCACAGCGTACTACGGATTATGAGATTGGTTTCCGTCAGAAATTGAACGACAACAGTGCGCTTAAATTAAGTGCCTTCTACCGCGAGATGCGCGATATGATGCAGTCGTTTAGTTTCACTGAGGCTTATCCAGTAACCTACATCGCATTTGGAAACTTGGATTTCGGTACAGTAAAAGGATACACCGTACAGTACGATTTACGTCGTACAGGTAATGTTCGATTGAATGCAAACTACACTTTGCAGTTTGCTGATGGTACCGGTTCAAGTTCTACGTCGGGTGCAAACATCGCCCGTTCAGGACAGCCAAACTTGCGTTACATCCTACCGTTGTCGTACGATTCGCGCCACCAGGTAGTAATGAATATGGACTACCGCTACGGTGGAGGTCCAGCATACAACGGTCCTGTATGGTTCGGAAAGCGCGTGCTTGAAAACGCCGGTCTGAATTTGGTCGTGAATGCCAACTCGGGTACTCCATATACGCGTCGTGTTCTTGCCTACGGTTTGACAGATGCACAAACGCCGATGACCGGGAACATCAACGGTTCTCGTCTTCCATGGAGCTTCCGTGTAGATGCAACAGCCAACAAGGTGTGGAACTTTAACGAAGGCCCATTGAGCAACTTTGAGATCTACGTTCAAATGCTGAACGTTCTGAATACGCAAAATGTATTAGGTGTATATCCTTACACGGGATCACCTAGTGATGACGGTTACTTGAGCTCGCCTCAAGGTCAAAACGCGATTCAATTCCAAGCGAGCGCACAATCGTTCGCAGATTTGTACAACATCAGCTTGGCAAACCCTGGTTTGTTCAGCTTGCCACGTCGTATCCGTCTAGGTTTACGCATTGGACTATAATTAAAAAGCATTCGAAAAACAGCATATGAAAAGAGTATATCTCCTTTTACTTTCAGCCGCTTTTACACTGCCACTTACAGCCCGTGAGGTTCAAGGTGCCAGCGAGAACTCAGGTAGTGCCAATACCGGTTCTATGAAAACAGTCGAAGAACTTTGTCAGCCTTCTAAGGCACAGAGTGATTTGAGCATCAACAACGTTCGTGCGACCATCCTAGGTGGTGGTGATATGTGGTGGGATTTGAACACCGCACGCTACGAGGTGCCTAAGGGATCGAACAAGCACTCTATGTTTGCCGGTTCATTATGGCTTGGTGGTGTAGATGAAGGTAACCAGTTGAAATTGGCAGCAATGACCTACCGTCAGTCGGGTAATGACTACTGGCCAGGTCCGCTAACTACTGATGGTACAGCTTCGACGAACAAAGAAATCTGTGATAAGTACGACCGCCACTGGATCATTTACCGTGAAGAGGTAGATGTACACAAGGCGTGGTTGGAATGTTTGGACGATCCAAACTGTAATGATGCAGAACTCTTCCCGGGGTATGAAAGCCAGATTCCACAAAGCATTAAGGATTGGCCAGGTAACGGTGTAGACGGTGAGTTGCCGTATCAATTGGCTCCATTCATTGACCGTGATGGTGATGGTGTTTACGATTACTTGGTAGACTACCCTGCGTACGATATTGATAAAGAGTACGACTGTCGCGACAAGGAAACTGATGTTCTTTACGGTGACCAAACCATCTGGTGGGTATACAATGACCGTGGTAACGTTCACACTGAATCACAGGCAGGTGCTCTAGGTTTCGAAATCCGTGCGCAAGCGTTTGCTTTCTCAACCAACGATGAAGTGAACAACATGACGTTCAACAACTATCGTATTATTAACCGTTCTACGTTCCGTCTGACCAATACGTACTTCTCAACGTGGTTTGATCCAGATTTAGGAAACTACACGGATGATATTATTGGTTGTGATATCGCTCGTGGTCTTGGATATTGTTACAACTCAGATACCGAAGATGAAGGTGCATTGGGTTACGGATTGAATCCACCTGCTGTAGGTTTCGACTTCTTCCAAGGTCCTTTCGCAGATTACTACGACGGATTGGATAATGACCGTGACGGTTGTGTGGACGGTGTGAAAGATCCTGAAACAGGTATTTGTGTTGCCGAAGATCCAGCAACGGGTGTGAACGAGCGTATCATTATGAGCCAGTTCATGTACTACAACAACACGGCATCAAACATCTCAGGTAACCCAGACAATGCGACGCACTTCTACAACTACATGCGTGCACTTTGGAAGAACGGTTCAGAATTGATCATTGAAACGCCTTCAGGTGCAGGTGATCTTGGTAACGGTGATGGTTTTGTTGCTTCAGGTAACGGTACTTCAACACGCTTCGCTTACCCAGGTATGTCTTACGATACTACGGGAGCGTACCCTCCATATTCGCCAGTAGATTGGTGGGAGAGCCCAGCGAACAAAGAAGATAAGCGTGGTCTCCACAGTGCAGGTCCGTTCTCTTTGGCACCGGGTGCTTTGAATTTTGTAACTACAGGGGTAGTTTGGGAGCGTGATCTTATCAATAATGATCTATTTGCTTCTGTAGAGAAAGTGATCATTGCTGACGATAAAGCGCAGAAACTGTTCGATAACTGTTTCCAAGTATTGAACGGTCCAGACGCACCGGACGTAACGGCTCAAGAGCTTGACCGTGAGGTGATCTTGAAATTGACATACGGCCCAGGTTCTAATAACGTAGGCTTTAGCTACCGCGAGCGCGATCCGCTAATTACGGTGAGCCCTGACGATCGTGATTCAATCTTGAATGCAAATCCAGATTACTTTGATTACAAGTTCGAAGGTTTCCAGATTTTCCAATTGGCAAACTCAGACGTAAGTATCTCTGACATTTACGATCCTACACAAAGCCGTATGGTTGCTCAATGTGATATCAAGAATGGTCTAACACAGCTCATCAACTGGGAGGTAGATCCAGACTTAAATGCATTGGTGCCGCAAGACATGACTTTGCAATCTAACAATGAAGGTATCTTCACTTCGTTCCAGATTACTGAAGACCAATTTGCTACTGGTGATCGTACGCTAATCAACCACAAAGAATACTACTTCACTGTGATTGCTTACGGTCAAAACCAATACCTAGAGTTCAATCCGACAACTGCTCCTGGAGGACAGAAGATTCCATTCCTTGCAGGTCGTCGTAACATTAAGACGTATACTGTAATTCCTCATCAGATTGATTCTGAGAAAGGCGGTACGGTACAGGTGGCTCAGTATGGAGACGGTCCTATCATCAAACGTCTTGATGGTGTAGGTAATGGTGGTACTGAACTTGAACTGCTTCCTGAAGAGGTAGATGCAATCATGAGTGGCAACTCAGATGGTCAACCGTCGTACATGGGCGGTATGGGACCTGTTGCTATCAAAGTGGTCGATCCACTTGAGGTAAAAGACGGTCTTTACACCTTGACTTTTGATGCTGCTAATGCAACGGCTAACTGGGAAATCACAGATGGAACAGGCGCTGTAATTGCAGAATCTGATACAACTATCTCGTTCTACAACGAGCAAATTATTCCAGATCTCGGATTGTCTGTAGCTGTTCAGCAAGCGCCAACACCTGGTGGTGATGATGAAGGTTCGTACGACAATGGTGTGATTTTCTCTGAGATTATTTACGACGATCCTTCGAAAGAGTGGTGGTCGGGTATCAAGGATGATAAATCGTACACACCGTACAACTGGATTCTAGCAGGTACGAACAGCTTCCCGACAGAGGAGCCTGCAACATTGTACCCAGATCAAGATGGTGATGCTAAAGGATACTTTGAAAACATCGTAGATGGTACTTGGGGACCATATATGTATGCTTCAGGAAATAACCGTGTAAATGTAAACGGCTATCCAAACTACGGTATGGGTCCAGCGGTGACTATCGGGCGTAACTTAAATGATGCTGCAAATCTTCATTCTGTTGATATTGTCTTTACGCAAGACAGAAGTAAATGGACTCGTGTACCAGTATTCGAGCTTGCTGAAGAGGTAGGCTTGAGTGAGCATGGTGATAAGAAATTGACACAGCGTCAGGATACTTCTTGGACGTTGAACAATGGAAACCTTGTACAAGATCCTAACATGGCACCGGGGTGGTCGTACTTCCCAGGTTATGCTATCGACGTAGAATCTGGTAAGCGCCTATCAATGGCCTTTGGTGAAAACTCATGGTTGCCGGGCGAAAACGGTAATGACATGCTTTGGAACCCAACTGATCGCGAGTTCTTGCCGCCAGGTAACACCGTAAATGGTGGTTACGTATTTGGTGGTCAGCACTACATCTATGTGTTCGCGGACGAAGATAAAATCTCTGGAAGCAACGTAGACCTTTCTTACTCTGGTCCAAACATCAACAACTGGCCATTGAAGGATTTGATGGAAGATCTAGTGAAGACTGGTGGTTTAGGTAACATTGCCAAGGCTAATTTCTGGAGAGCATGTCGTTGGATTGGTATGCCAACCCTACGTCAAGGATTGGATTTTGATCCTTACACAGAGCTTCCTACAGAAACACGTGTACGTATTCGTATGAACGCAGCATATCAGAACAGTCAGTTGGCTGATGCACCGAACGGTGGTCTACCTCAGTTCCAGTTCAACACGTCAAACATCGCAACCAAGACCTTTATTGATTCAGTGGGTTCGAGTGCTCTAGAAACTATTCGTGTGGTGCCGAATCCATACTACGGATTTAGTGCGTACGAAGGTTCTCAGTTGGACAACATTGTGAAGATTACCAACCTTCCTGAAACATGTACAATCAGCATCTTCTCGACTTCCGGTACACTGGTACGTCAGTTGAGAAAGGACAACTCACTCACGTTCATTGAGTGGGATCTGAAGAATACATACAACGTTCCTATCGCATCGGGTGTGTACATCATACATGTTGATGCAGGTGATTTGGGCGAGAAGGTTGTGAAGTGGTTCGGTGCACTCCGTCCAGTAGATTTGAACTCATTCTAAGAGAGAATAAAAATGAATATGAAGAAATACATCATTGCATTTTGCGCACTGGCCCTAGTAGGGACTGTGCAAGCGGGTAACCCGCAGCGTGCAGGTTCAGCAGGTGCTTCAGAATTATTGATTAACCCATTTGCTCGTTCATCGGGTTGGGGCTCTGTAAATGTTGCTGGAGCAAGCGGTATGGATGCCTCATTCGTAAACATAGCAGGTATTGCGGCAATGGAGGGCAATACTCAAGTTACCTTTAACAACACACAGTGGTTGGTTGGTGCAGGGATTCAAATGAACGGTGCAACACTCGTGCAGCGCGTCAGCGATGTGGGTGTCCTAAATATGGGAATTAGCGCTTTTGATTACGGCGAATGGGAAGTGACTACAACGGACCAGCCGGAAGGTACTGGCGCGACAATCTCTCCACAGAGTATTGTGATCAACCTAGGCTATGCACAGAAGTTTACAGAAAACATCTACGGTGGTGCTAACGTGAAGATCTACAGCAGCTCAATTTCTAACTTGAATACGAGTGGTGTATGTTTCGACGCGGGTGTTCAGTACCGCACAGGTATTGACGACCGATTCAAATTTGGAATCACCTTGCGTAACGTAGGTCCAGGTATCACTTACGAAGGTGACGGTTTAGGGGTAACTCTTCCAGTTCCTACCTACGGTGTTGCTTACACGCAGACATTTGAAAGCCGCTCTGCGATTTTCGAGCTCCCAACAGCATTGAGCATTGGCGGTTCATACGATTGGTTGCTTGAGAACGGAAAGGTAACGGGTGCATTGAACTTTACATCTAATGCATTTGAAAAGGACACCTACCATGCAGGTGTGCAATACAGCCTTAAAGATTTATTCCAAGTTCGCGTAGGTTACGTTGCAAGAGACAATCGTGCTGACGGTATTGGTACTTCTGCCATCTCAGGAATCTGTGGTGGGTTCAGCTTTAATGTACCTACAAGCGACGACGGTTCTTTCGCTATTGATTATGCCTACCGTGGTACCACTTCTGCGTTTAGCGGCATCCACACTATCGGAACACGAATCAACTTGTAATAAGAAAGATTTTATACCTTTGAATTAAGAGAGAGGCCTTCTGTGGCCTCTTTTTTAGTCAAAACCTATTCGTTATGTCAGCAGTAAGTTATTATACCGCAGAAGGACTTAAAAAGCTCAAGGAGGAACTGGAGCAGATGAAGACTATTGAGCGTCCAAAGATCTCACAGCAGATTGCAGAGGCTCGTGATAAAGGAGATTTGAGTGAGAACGCAGAGTACGATGCTGCAAAAGAGGCTCAAGGTCTACTCGAGATGAAGATTAGCAAGCTTGAGGATGTGCTCGCAAATGCCCGCATCTTAAGTGAAGAGAATATCGATCTAAGCAAAGTTGGAGTCTTGACGAAGGTAAAGATCAAGAACCTTGCGAACAGTGCAACCATGGAGTACTCACTTGTCGCTGAGAAGGAGGCTGATATTCGCAAGAACAAGATCTCTGTAAGCAGTCCTATCGGAAAAGGTTTATTGGGTAAAAAAGTAGGGGAGACTGCAGAAATTCAAGTGCCTCGTGGGGTAATGAGTTTCGAAATCCTTGAAATCTCTATGGCCTAGAACCATGGCCAGCATCTTTACGAAAATCATCAATGGGGAAATCCCATGTTACAAAGTGGCAGAAGACGATAAAAACATCGCCTTCCTCGACATCCGTCCTATAAAAAAGGGACATACATTGTGTGTGCCAAAGCTTGAGGTCGATGAGCTCTATGAGTTGCCGGCGGATGATTACCAAAGCCTCATGGCGTTTTCGCAGCGCGTTGCTCAGAGCTTGAAGCGCGTGGTGCCTTGTAAAAGAATAGGCTCCTTAGTCTTGGGTATGGAAGTGCCGCACGCACATTTACACCTTGTCCCTATAAATGCCGAACACGAATTGAGTTTTGCTAATGCGCAATCCGGCATCCCTCAAGAGGAGATGATTGCACTCGCTCGTGCTATTTCAGACGATCTGGATTCTGTTGAATAAAGGCCTCCCAGCTGCCGCCTTTCCCTTTTGCTTTTGGTCGCTTTCCGCCTGAACCGTGTTTAGGAGCTGGTATGCCGCTGGTCTGTGCATAATGACACACTGCTGCTGCGAGTGCATCCGAAGCATCTAAGTATTTGTGGTTCACACCAGGATACATACTCTGGAGCATTCCACTTACTTGTTCTTTACTAGCATTCCCGTTCCCCACAATACTTTGCTTAATTAAGCGAGGACTGTATTCAAAAACCGGAATTTTCTTAGACAGTGCTGTAGCCATACAGACGCCTTGAGCACGGCCAAGTTTCAACATCGACTGTACATTCTTGCCAAAGAACGGTGCTTCAAGAGCCATTTCATCTGGCTTGTAGAGTTCAACGACCTTGCTAAGCTCCTCAAAAATATGTGACAACCTTGTGTAATGATCAAGCTTGGCGTTGAACTTCAAGACATCAAGCACTACGGGCTTGACGTTACCTTTTACAATATGAATAACACTGTAGCCCATAACTACAGTTCCGGGATCGACTCCTAGAATGACTTTTTCTATAGCCGGAGATTCTCCCATATTAAATCATTAATCCAACAATAGCAGCTGTATAGAGAGAGGCAACAGTCCCAGCAATAAGCGCCTTGATACTGAGTTCACTTAGGTCTTTACGTCTTGAAGGTGCAATAGTGCCAATTCCCCCAATCTGTATTCCAATACTGGCAATATTTGCGAATCCACAAAGCATGTACGTACTCAGGGTAATTGAACGCTCCGAGGCAAAAAGTCCAGCATTTTTCATATCCGTCAAGGTAACGTAGGCGTAGAATTCGTTTAAGATGGTCTTTTCACCAAGTAATTGACCCACCAATAACAAATCCTGCGGCGGTACCCCAAGAATCCAAGCGATGGGACTTAGGAGAGCTCCCATGATAAATTGTAATGAGAATGAGTCGTAGCGTCCATCGGTGAATTCTGCAGTCCAAGCATTTAATCCGGTCCAAGAGCCAATACCCTCTACAAAGAGGTAGTTGACCCCATATACTAGGGCAGTAAATACCAATAGCATTGCCCCAACATTCACAGCCAGTTTCACGCCTTCGGTAGTCCCGTTAGAAATGGCGTCTAGCGCATTCGAACCCATGTCTTGAGAACTAATCTCAGCGACTTCCTCGACAGCTTCAGTTTCAGGCAAAAGAATCTTTGCACTGATCAAAGCCGCCGGTGCCGAAAGAACTGACGCGGTCAAAAGATGCTTTGCAAAAAACAATTGTCGTTCTGGATCATCTCCGCCCAAATAACCAATATAGGCAGCCAATACACCACCGGCAATGGTGGCCATACCTCCTGCCATCAAACTGAGTAATTCCGAACGGCTCATTTTTGCGATATATGGTTTTACTAGTAGGGGTGCTTCGGTTTGACCAATGAATATATTACCGGCAGCAGCGAGCGATTCTGCCCCTGAAAGACGAAGTGTCTTCTGCATGACCCAAGCCATCGCTTTTACCACTTTTTGCAGAATTCCATAGTAGTACAGCAAGGAAGTAACTGCTGAGAAGAAAATTACTGTAGGAAGTACTTGAAAGGCGAACAGATATCCGAAACTTGATGTATCTGTAATTAATGAACCAAAGAGGAACGTAGATCCTTCTCGGGTGAAGTCCAAAAGGGTAACTGCTGCTAAGCTAAATTTTTCAAAAGCCCAGCTAACGCCAGGTACTTTTAGCACCCCCAACGCTAAAATTATTTGCAGCCCTAAGCCTTTGACAACCATCCACCAGTTAATGGCTTTTTTATTGGAACTGAAAAGCCATAGTACGGCAGTGAGTACGGCAATTCCTAAAATACTTCTAAGGATCATTTAAGCTTATCTAATTTGTCTCTGAGCCTAGCGGCCAACTCGTAATCTTCATTTTCAACAGCTTCTTCGAGCTGTTTTTCTAGCAGTGTAACACTATCTACTTCAGTTTCTGAAGCGCTGCCTTCTTCCGCGACATCTTCTTCAACGCCGTCGGCAACACGCTCCTCTTTCTCGGTAATACCGGCTTGTTCTAGAATGGAGGCTAAAACGTAAATAGGACAATCGACACGGACTGCTAGTGCTACTGCATCAGAGGGTCTCGAATCAAAAATCAGCTGAGCACCGTGCTCATTTCTAGCATATATAGAGGCATAGAACACACCATTCACTAGACGATGAATCAATACTTTCTCAATCCGTGTACCCAACTCATCCAGCATGTTTTGCCAGGTGTCGTGTGTCATGGGGCGCGGCGGTGCAATACTCTTTTCTAAGGCTACAGCGATGCTTTGCGCTTCGGCACCTCCGATAACTACCGGAAGTTTTCGCGCATCGGGTCCTTTTTCCGCAAGGATGAGCGCATACGCACCCGATTTCCCTTGACTGTAGGAGAGTCCTTTAACCGTAATTTCGATTTCCTGCATTAGCTAGCGGCCTTGAAGGCGCGCAAAGCATTCACCAATTTGGGAACTACTTCGAATGCATCACCAACAATACCGTAGTCTGCAGCTTTGAAGAATGGAGCTTCAGGGTCTGTATTTACTACTACAATGGTCTTTGATGCACTCACACCCGCTAGGTGTTGAATCGCGCCAGAAATTCCGATTGCAATATACAGATTAGGGTTGACTTGAATACCGGTTTGTCCAACGTGTTCGCTGTGTGGACGCCATCCAACATCGCTAACTGGTTTAGAACAGGCTGTTGCTGCACCTAGCACCTCTGCAAGCTCTTCGATCATGCCCCAGTTTTCTGGGCCTTTTAGCCCGCGACCAGCGCTAACCACAGCTTCTGCCTCTGGCAACGCCACCTTCCCACTGGCAACCTCTGTGCCGACAACTTGGAGAAGTTCGGTAGAAGCGATCTCTTGCGACTCCATAACCCCTTCCCCGTTTGCATTTTCAAAACCAATGCTGTTGGGTACAAATGAAATAATGGGAGAGGCTCCGCTGAGTTCAATGGTTTCAATCCCTTTGGATGAAAATGCGCCGCGCTTGACGTGCAAGGGTGAGGTGCCCAAAGGAAGACTAATGGTATTGGTACTCAATGCGGACTCTTTGATGGCTGCAAGTGCCGGAGCAACACTCCTTCCGAGTGATGTACCGGCAATGACTACACCTAAAGCATCCGCGCTTAGGGCTTCAAGCTGTCCAGCGATTCCCATGGCGGTTTGGCCAAGACTAATTTGAATACAGTGATCTGCGCCGTAACTAGCGAGTTCAGCAGCCGGTGCTTCTGAGCTGGTTACTGCAATGACCTTGGCGCCTATCATGGACGCCCAGTTTTTACCGTAACCTACGGCTTCGTAAGAGGCTTTCTTATACGCCCCATTCCAATCTTCAACAAATACTACAATCGACATCGTTTCAAATTTTAAATAGCTTTTGCTTCTTCATGAAGCAGGCGCACAAGTTCATCTACATTATCAGCATCCACCATTTTTACTTCGGCTTTACCTGCTGGTTTTTTAAAGGCCACAGCATAAGTAAGTCCTCCGTTTTCACTGGAGGCTACTACTTCAAGCGGTTTGGTTCTCGCGGACATGATGCCACGCATGTTAGGAATACGGAGGTCCTTCTCTTCCACTAAACCTTTTTTGCCACCAATAACCATTGGTAATGTGGCTTCATAAGTTGCGTGTCCCCCGTCTATCTCAGAGGTTGCCGTTGCAGTGCTGTTTTGAATGGAAAGTCCAACACATGCATTGGCGAAGGGAAGGCGAAGCATTGCTGCAAGCATTGCAGGTACTTGTTGACCGTTGTAGTCTATACTTTCTTGACCGCAAATGATAACGTCGTAAGAATTTGCCTCGATGTGGTTCTTGAGTTCTTTGGCTACTGTGATAGCGTCCATAGGGGTGGCATCTATTCTTACCGCTTTATCTGCACCAATGGCGAGCGCTTTTCTAAGCGTTGGCTCGGTGGTGACCGGGCCGACATTGATTACGGTGATTGATCCGCCTTGTGCTTCTTTTAAGTGAAGCGCTTTGGTCAATCCAAACTCGTCGTATGGATTGATAACGAACTGAACCCCCGCAGGATCAAGTGACGTACCGTCTGCTGTGAAGTTGATCTTCGCAGTAGTGTCTGGCACGTGACTTATACAGACTAGTATGTTCATAGTTGGGTTATGATTTGCCTCTAAATTACTATGCATGCATAATAAATCCAAAGAAATTTGATGCAAAGACGCATTTTTATCATTCGTTCAAATTTCGAACGAAAGTGCTTGTTTGGCGTCAAAAATCGGCCCCACTTTTTGTGAACTCATTGAACTGCTAATGGGGAAGGAGAAAAATCTGCTAATGTTGACATTGCATCTTATATTTGCCGTCCTGACACATCAATTGAAACTATGAAAACGATTCAGTTTAGAGAGGCCGTTTGTGAGGCCATGAGCGAGGAAATGCGCCGCGACGAAAACATCTACTTGATGGGTGAAGA
>DJCX01000056.1 GCA_002430755.1 Flavobacteriales bacterium UBA5939
CTCCTGCACCCAATAGTCAAAGTCTTTCGATGTGATCTCATTTGGGGAAGAAAGTATTGGGTGTGTGCTCATACTAATAGGCGCGTCCTCTTCGGTAACACGGTCTCTACCAATGACTAATGGCAGCGGTGTAGGCAGTTCCATACCGCTTCTACCGGCCGTTGTGTAGGTCACCACAAAGTTGCCACCATTTTCAACGNNTCCATAATGCCCAACAACGGTGCTATTTGAATAGTTCGTACCTGTACTTTCTGTTATGGTGAGCACTTCGGTGAAACCTTCGTAAGATTTCGGGAAATACAATCCTCGCTCCTGTACCCAATAGTCAAAGTCTTTCGACGTGATCTCATTTGGAGAAGCAAGTATCGGGTGTGTGCTCATGCTAATTGGCGCGTCCTCTTCGGTAACGCGGTCTCTACCAATCACCAATGGCAGCGGTGTAGGCAGTTCTATACCGCTTCTACCGGCCGTTGTATAGGTCACGACAAAGTTGCCACCGCCTTCAACGAAGGTCTTGATTCGATCCCCGCTAGCCATCAGCCATTTCTCAGTATTGAAAGCGCGAATCCCCACAAGTACTGCATCCACTTCGTTCCATAAATCTGGTGTATCCTCAGTAATCCGAAGTACCTCGTATCCCAAATTCTCCAAGGTTTCATCCATGATATCACCAGCACCTTCAATGTAGCCCACCTTAATGCGCTTTTTGTTCAGGTCAAGGACAGCAAGAGTACTTATAGCTTCCATGTAGCGATAATGCGTACCGATGTGCGGGTAAGAAATCTCATGTTCTTCTTTAATCATCGGTAAGGCAAAAGACATGCCCTCCATCATGGTATGCGGAGCAATATGTAAAGTGAATTTTCCTTTCTCTACCGATTTTGGCACCTCTGCAGTGAAGTGATTCCAACCTTGAGAAAGGACTTCCTCACGGGAATCCATCCAAACGTTCGCCCCTTCAGTATTCTGGGCAAGAACAGTCCATTGCTCTTTACCTGCTTTGCTAGCATGAATAGAATAACCTACGGCAGCCCCTTTCCCGGTACTCCAATACACTCTTTGGTCGAACTTCGCATGAACAGCGGGTTCTATGGCTATCGTTTCACGGTACTCCCCGATGGCACGATCAACAAGCTTGGCAACTGGCAATAAGTGGAGCATGATGATAGATTCATCGCTCTCCAAGCGAACCTTGACCACATTAGTAGCTTGTTCTCTGCCCAACATTAAATCAATCTCAAGCTCAAAGCCTTCGGTAGTGACTTCTTGCGCCGGATTCAATCCCATGTTTTTTCCAGCCGTCATCACGGCAGCAATAGAGACGTTTACCTCAGGATTCATGCGCTGCACCTTCAGCAAAGCCGGATGAGCCGTGTTCTCCATCAAAGGATTATCTGCCGTAAACACCTCAGCATACACGCCCAAGAGATGTAGCATCACGTGTTGCCATCGCTGGTACTTATCTGATGTAGGAGTTGTTTTCTCGAGAATTGAGGAACCTAATTCAGCCCACTTAGAAATAGCCTGGCTTCTATCGCCAATCTCTAGGGCAAAAGCAGCATCCGAGGCCAAAACCGCATCGTCCTCCATAGTGGTGGTCTCTGTATCTAGATACCCAGCGAGATCGCCACCGCCCCAAAGCTTCTTGAAGTATTCTTCACGCGGTCCGCGGTTAATGGGCACACCGAAACCCTGGCATTTGTGCATGGAACGGGCAGCATCACCAATGGCACCATAAGTTTCGCCTAGAAGCGGGTCAAAACCGCTCATATCAAGCTGAACTGCCTCCGGATCGTCTTTGAGTGATGGGTCCCACCAAACGGAAGTGTTCCACCAAACGCCCTGCACCGACCAAGCGGCTGTTTCTGTGTCGTAATTCTCGTCCGCCGCCAGCTCAGCGCATTCCATGGCCAACTCTGCCGATGCCGTATGATGACCGTGGCCGGCCCTTTCGTCTGGAGGGAATCGCGTAATGATAAAATCTGGTTTGAGTTCACGAATAGTGCGCACCGTTTGTAGCTGTAAATCGTCGTGGTCCCATTTGGTCCACACCTCGTCCACACTTTTGGAATAGCCGAAGTCCAGGGCATCGGTGAAACGCTGGTTTCCACCGTCGACGCTACGTGCGGCACGTAATTCGTGTTCACGAATGACGCCCAAATCTGCACCCAATTCATCGCCAATAAGGTTTTGACCCCCGGAACCTCTAGTCAATGAGAGATAGGTAGTTTCTGCATCTAAGGCGTTGGACAACCAAGCGATCAAACGGGTGTTTTCATCGTCAGGGTGTGCCGCCATATATAAGACTCTTTTACCCGAAGCGAAGCGCTGCATTTCAGCCAAAGTCTGGCTTTTATCAAGGGGCTTATATTGCGCAACTACTTGATTCACAGAACACATAGTAAAGACTAGCACCAATACCTGAACAATGCAAGGTTTGGATGTTATCTTAGTAGTCCAATTTCTAACTGACATATGAAGAGATTTTTACTCGTATTAATCACCGCTTGTTCTGTAACCGCCAACGCCCAATTAAAGTTGAACTTAAAATCGGGCACCTACAACTTAAATGAAGGCAGCTACCTTCAAATTCAAAGCAATAGCCCAACCTACGGGGTTGCTTTGTGGGATCACACAGTGCTTGCCGAAGATAAAAAAGCATTGGTGGATTTAGGTGTAGAACTCTTCCATTATTTACCTGAGAACGCATTTGAGGTACGTCTACCAAAAGGCGTGAGTGCTTCAGATCTCAAGGCAGCGGGAGTTCGTGCATTTACCGCATGGACACCGCGCATGAAATTAGACGGCCCATTGAGCATCGGAGATATCCCTTCTTGGGCGGTCCTAAACGATGGAAATATCGCGGTCCAATTCTTAACTGCTCCGGAATTCTCTACCTCACTTCGTTACACCAAAGGCATGTTGCCATTGCAAGAGGGCTGGTACACGGCGTCGTTGAAAATTAAGGACTTGGAAAAATTGGCCAAAGAACCTCATGTACTGTTTATTCAAGCGATTGAGGAGCCGGGAACCATTGAAAATGAGAACAGCCGTGCTTCCTCACGAGTGGCCTTCATGCAACAAGATGGTGAATTTACTGGTGAAAATGTTGTAGTCGGTGTCGGTGATGATGGCGATATAGGCCCACACGACGATTACCGAGGACGTCTTACCTCATTGGCAGGAAACTCTATCGGTGACCACGGTGACCACGTAGCGGGAACTGTCTTTGCCGCAGGTAATATCGATCCAGACGGTGCCGGTAATGCTACAGGTGCTACGATGGTTTACTACGACTACCCGCAAAACCTCAGCAATATTGACAACCACTATTCACTGTACGGCATTCGTGTTACCAACAGTTCATACTCGAACGGTTGTAATGCAGGCTACACCGCATACGCCCAACAAATGGACAAAGACGTTCGCGACAACCCTGCGTTGATGCACGTCTTTAGTGCTGGGAATAGCAATGGCTCGAATTGTGGTTACGGCGCAGGTTCCCAATGGGGGAATGTAACTGGAGGCCACAAACAAGGAAAGAATGTAGTGGCCACTGCCAACATCACCTACCTCGATGCTATTGCGCCATCTTCGTCCCGAGGCCCTGCTGCCGATGGACGTATTAAGCCTGACCTTGCTGCGGTAGGTACCAACGTCTACTCAACTATTGACGGACACACCTACGGTTTTAAAACAGGTACTTCTATGGCCGCGCCAGGGGTAGCTGGATTCTTTACTGTACTCCACAATGCCCACGACGAATTGCAAGGCGATACTGCCACTGGCGGTTTATTGAAAGCCATTGCCATGAATACGGCCGATGATTTGGGCAACAACGGTCCAGATTTCATCTTCGGATACGGACGAGTGAATGCACGTCGTGCCATCAAAACAATCCGTGACACGGCCTGGTTTACTAACTCAATCACAACGGGTGATACATTGACTTACGATATTAATGTACCTAACGGAGCACGTGAATTGCGTGCCATGCTCTACTGGACGGACAAGGAAGGTTCGACCTTTGCTTCTAAAGCTTTGGTGAACAATCTAGACTTCACAGTAACTGATCTGACAGGTTCAACAACCTATCAGCCTTGGGTACTGAACCCGACACCAAATAACATTACACTGAATAACCTAGCGGTACGTGCTACGGACACCTTAAACAATGCAGAGCAGGTCACTCTCGATGCACCGAGCAGCGGTGATTACCGCCTCACTGTTTACGGAACCAATGTTCCACAGGGGCCACAAACCTTCTACGTGGTGTACGATATCACAGTAGAACGCATGGAAATTGCCTATCCTTTTACCGGTCAGTC
>DJCX01000042.1 GCA_002430755.1 Flavobacteriales bacterium UBA5939
ATCGAATCACGTGTTCTTGGTGACCTAGCGGGTAACCACATTGTTCCAACAGCAATCAAGTACCAAAATACATTGATTGACAACGTACAGCGTTTGAAGGAGATTATGGATGCAGATACCTTTGCAAGTGTTGCAAAAGAGCAGCTTGAAATGATCAAAGAAATCAGCGCAAGAATCTCTAAGGTTTTGTCTTCGAAAGATGCTATGCTTCAGGCTCGTAAAGATGCAAATGCGCTTGAAGATGTGCGCGAGAAAGCAATCGCTTACTACGACAACGTGAAGCCTTACTTCGACGTTATCCGTTACGAAAGCGACAAGCTAGAATTGATGATTGACGATGAGCAATGGCCAATGCCGAAGTTCCGTGAAATGCTATTCACGCGTTAATTCAAATTTCAATTGAAATTATACTTTAGAGAAACCCTGCTTCGGCGGGGTTTCTTTTTTTATTTTGGCTATATTGGGAACGCTTAAACACTAGAATAAAGTTCTAATGCAAATACGCAGATATTTTCTACTTGTTGCTGCTATGATAGCCATGCCTATGGCAATGGTAGCGCAAGATGCCGACATCGAGGATGTTGAGATTGAAATTCACAAGACCACTAAAAAGGCCGACGAATACTTTGAGTCAAAGGAGTATAGCACAGCTGTAGAGGTATACGCTAAAGCCTATTCTAAGGAGAAAAGCCGCGATCAGAAGCAGCGCATTTCCTACAATATGGCAGAATGTTACCGCAATACAGGGCAGTTCAAGAGAGCGGCCAGCTACTACCTACGTGCCCAGAAATTAGGTTATGGTGCATTGGCCGGCCTAGGCTATGCCGAAATGCTTCAGAGCCAAGGCGAGTATGAGGATGCTATTGTGGCTTACGAAGAATACAAGAAGCTTATACCGTCTGATCCACGTGCTGAAGAAGGTATCCAAGCATGTCGTCAAGCGGCTACTTGGGTGGAATCAGGTTCGTTGTTCTCGTTAGACAATGCCAAAGATTTAAATTCTAAGAAATCAGATTACGCCATTGCTTACGCAGGTAAGCGCGGCAAAGAAGACCTCACGTTGATGGTGAGCTCAATGAGAGATAATTCAACAGGTAAGAAAGAGGACGGTTGGACAGGTCAGCGTTTTTCTGACATCTACGTGATTGAGGGACAAAAGAAAAAAGGCAAGCGTAAGAAAGGAAAAGAGGCCAATGCAAACGATGAAATTGTTTGGGGAGAACTCGAATCCATTGGCGAAGTAATCAATACGAAAGACCACGAAGGGGTACTTACTTTCGACTCGAGGGGTAAGACCATGTACTTTACGAAGTGTATCAAGCTGAAAAATGTAAAAATGGGTTGTGCCATCTACTCTACGAAGAAAGTAGGGCAGGATTGGGCAAATCCAGAGCCGGTTGTGATTGCAGTAGATTCTAATGCTTCAGTAGGTCACCCTGCGCTAAGCCCTGACGATAACATCTTGTACTTTGCAGGTGAGCTAAGCGGCGGCAAAGGCGGTAGAGACATTTACATGACGACTTACGACAGACGTCGTCGCGAGTGGAAAGAACCAACTTCATTGAGCATCAATACGCGCGGAGATGAGCTGTATCCGTATATCCACGGAGACGGTTACTTGTATTTCTCGTCAAACGGTCGCCCAGGTATGGGTGGGTTTGATTGTTACCGTGTAAAATTGGACGATCTAGGACAACCAATTGGGGATGTAGAAAATATGTTAAGCCCAATTAACTCTGAGGGTGATGATATCGCATTGCGTTGGATTCCTGGTGATAACACACAGAGAGGATTTGTGGTGTCTAACCGTAAAGGAACGCGTGGTGAGCACGACATCTGGTACGTTACAGAGTGGACCAAACAGTTCGTTGTTTCAGGTACTGTCGTGAGTACCAAAAATGGCAAGCCTGTAAAAGACGTGACCATTGAAGTAAGCGATAAGAAAGGCGGTTCATTTACCATCACAACGGATGCTAACGGTAACTTTGGAATTCCAAAGGGACGTCTTGAAGAAGATATGTCGTACAAGTTGAACATGTCTCGCAAGAAGTTCTTGAACGCCATTGGTGACATTAGCACGGAAGATCTTGCATTGACGGATTACTCAAGAGTTAAAGAGGACAGAGAGTATGTTAAGACGTACAATCTTACTTTAAAGATGGATCCGATTGAAGTTCCTATTGTACTTCCTAACGTATTCTTCGATCTTGCTAAATCTGACCTACGCGACGAGAGTAAAGTAGCGTTAGATACGGTATTCAATATCCTACAACGCAACCCGAACATTACTATCGGTCTACGTTCGCATACGGATTATCGCGACACAGATGCTAAGAACCAGGTGCTTTCTCAAGCACGTGCTCAGAGCTGTGTGGATTACCTTATAGAAAAGGGTATCCCTGCAGACCGTTTAACAGCTGTAGGTATGGGTGAAGGTGAGCCTTTCACTATTCCTAACGGTTACGCTGGTTACGGCTCAGATAAATTCAAAGAAGGCGACAAGCTTACAGAAAGCTTCATTAAACGATTAGGCGGCGACGATCAAGAGGTGGCTAACCAAATCAACCGTCGTACAGATTTTAAGGTGCTTTCAGACGACTATGTTCCTTCAGCACCAGTTGCTACTGCAGACGGTGAGCCGGCTTTAGCACCAGCCAAAAAGAACGAGAACCCAATCGGTCAAACTATTACTCTAGGACCTAAAGACCGCTCACTAGGCAAGATTGCCATGCAGAACGGTATGAACGTGGTAGAGTTGAAGAAATTGAACGCTGGGTTGCGCGGTGCGCGTCCAATGCCAGGAATGGTACTTAAGATCACTAAGAATGGTGATTACACAGAATTTGACGCAACGCACTACCAAGTACAACGTGGCGACCAACTTCGCTCTATTGCTAAGAAGGTTGGTTCAGATGTGAAGACATTGAAATCGTTGAACGGTATTAAAAACGATTCAGAGTTGATCATTGGGTCTTGGATCCAGACTAAGTAGATAACTCCTTGATAAAAGAGAAGCGCGCACGGGTCTCCCGTGCGCGCTTTCTCGTTATTTTTGCAGCACTATGAGTAACAATTCAGACCGCTACACCGGCAGAGGTGTGAGTGCACAGAAAGAAGATGTGCACAATGCCATCAAGAACATTGACAAGGGACTTTACCCTAAGGCCTTCTGTAAAATTGTTCCGGACTATTTAACCGGTGATTCAGACTATTGCCTGGTGATGCATGCTGACGGTGCAGGAACCAAGAGTTCATTGGCCTACATGTACTGGAAGGAGACCGGTGACCTTAGTGTTTGGAAAGGTATTGCTCAGGATGCCTTGATTATGAATATCGATGATCTTCTGTGTGTCGGGGCTACAGAGAACATCATGCTCAGTTCTACCATTGGACGAAACAAAGGATTAATTACTGG
>DJCX01000136.1:0-16241 GCA_002430755.1 Flavobacteriales bacterium UBA5939
CCTGCCACCTCAGGGGTGAAAAATTGGGTATGTGGCCATTGACCTAGGGCCTCATTTTCCTGGGTAACCGATTCAAATTGGGTCCTAAGCTCGTAGCCTAAAAAACCAAACTTCCAACCATCATTTAAGGCATCTGAATCTACCTGAGCATCGGTAAATACCTCACGGGCACCCCAACCAAAAATGAGCTCATAGCGCTTCTCAGAATTTGGATAGCTGTTGCTTGTATAGAGTGCAAAAAAAGATCGACCACTGGAAAGTTCCAGCAGTCGATGCTCTATACCTCTCGGATCGACTTTGTATGTCGATGCCTTAGTCATTAACTGTGTAATGCGCGATTTGCAGTAGCTGCTAATGCCGCCTCTTTCAAGGCCTCTGTATATGTTGGGTGACCGTGGCAAATGCGGGCAATATCCTCAGCAGAAGCACGGAATTCCATTGCAGTAACGGCCTCCATAATAATATCGGCAGCGCGTGCAGCAACAATGTGTACGCCCAATACCTCATCGGTATTTTTATCAGCCAATACTTTCACCACACCATCAATATCACCAGAAGCCCTAGAACGGCCCAAAGCACGCATTGGGAATGAACCTACTTTGTATGCAGCGCCTTCCTCTTTCAATTGCTCCTCTGTCTTTCCAACAGCGGCAACCTCTGGCCAAGTATATACGATACCTGGGATCAAATCATAGTTGATGTGCGGTTTCTCTCCAGCGATAGATTCCGCGACAAATACACCTTCTTCCTCAGCTTTATGAGCAAGCATTGCTCCACGAACTACATCACCGATAGCATAGATATTTGGAACCGCAGTCTGCAAGTGATCGTTCACCGCAATACGGCCACGCTCATCTGTCTCAATTCCTACGTTTTCCAAACCAAGCTTTGCTGTGTAAGCGCCACGACCTACGGCTACAAGACAGTAATCGCCTTCAAAAACAACTTCTTCGCCTTTCTTATTGGTGGCAGTTACCTTAACCACATCACCATCGCGACTTACATCGCTTACCTTAGTACTAAGACTGAACTTCACGCCGAGCTTTTTCATACTGCGCATGAGTTCTTTACCCATGGCACCATCCATAGTTGGGATGATGCTCTTGGCGTACTCTACCACTGTCACATCGGCGCCTAGACGCGCGTATACTGAACCCAATTCAAGACCGATAACACCACCGCCAATAACGACCATGTGCTTTGGAATCTCCTTTAGGCTTAGTGCTTCCGTTGAAGAAATGATGCGCTCCTTATCGAATTTCGCGAACGGAAGCTCGATAGGCTTCGATCCGGTTGCAAGGATGATGTGCTTGGCACTCACCGTAGTGGTCTGCTCACCAGCTACCTGAACCGTGTTTTTATCTACTAACGAGCCGAATCCGTGCAAAACGTCGATCTCGTTTTTCTTCATCAAGTAGTCAATACCGTCACAAGTGGTGCTTACAACACCTGCCTTGCGCTCGATCATTTTAGCGAAATCAACCGTTGGCTTCTCCACGTTAATGCCGTGCGCCTCGAAAGAATGCACAGCTGCATGGTAGTGCTCTGAAGAATCTAGCAAAGCTTTCGAAGGGATACACCCCACATTCAAACAAGTACCACCCAAGGTGCTGTACTTTTCTACCAATGCTGTCTTCATGCCTAACTGGGCACATCTGATCGCACTTACATAGCCTCCAGGACCTGAACCGATTACTACTACGTCGTATGAACTCATGTAAAATTGTTTTTAACGGTGTGCAAAGTTACATACCGCACCCAACTACTAGGGTTTAATTCTGAAAAATCTGCTAATTAGAACTATAAGGAGTGTACACCCAAAGAGGATGCTCATTAACGGTCCAAGCCAATTGCCTGTCTTCACATACAAGGTCTTACCTTCCATCAGTGGAACTTGACTCAAAATCACCCCTTCTTCTTCCCAATTTAGTCGATCTAGTGGACGTCCTTTGGAATCAAGAATTGTGCTGATACCCGTGTTGGCGCTGCGCACCACATACTTGCGCTGCTCTATAGCTCTGAGACCTGAGAAACGCATGTGTTGCACGTGTCCGTCGGTATCGCCCCACCAGCCGTCGTTTGTAATCACTGCCAATAGGTTTGCACCGGCTCTCGCGTATTCGGTTGCGTACCCAGAAAACTCATTTTCCCAGCAGATGATAGGTGCCAATTTTAATCCAAGAACGGTATCTACAAAAACGGTTCGCTCTGTCGAGGTCCCCAACGTTCCTGATGTGCCGCCTAATTCTAGGGCCCAATCGCCTAAAATCGGCTGTAAATACTTAACAAAAGGCATGGATTCACCGCCGACCACCAACTTTCCTTTATGATAAATGTCCCAAGGCTTCATTGTACTGCTCTGGAATAGCGCGGTATTGTATAATGTGTAATAGCGGTCTCCCATGGGTCGATTGAAGTACGTCTTCTCCTCCTGAAAATCATACGTCGTTGCGCCAAAAATGGCCGACTTTCCGTAATTCTTCAAGACTTGCTTGAACATCGCATCGTTGACCGATTTTTCTAAAACCAATTCCTGTCGTGCCTTTGGAAGGAAGGTCTCTGGGAGTACGAGCAAGTCAACATCCGAAGCACCGCTCTCTTGAAGTAACCGATCCACTTTCTGTATCTGTGTGCGTTCCGGTGTGTTCCATTTTTCCGTGTAGGAGTTGATGTTCGGCTGAACTACCGCCACTGAAAGGGAGGTAGAAGAACTCGCCTCGGGCATAATGAACATCCCCAAGCTCAATAGCACCGGTGCAAGCAAAACCGCCGCTTTTGTAAAATTCTTTGTGGTGCTAAACCAAATGACGGCCACGATCAATACCCATAAAGTTCCTCCAGCATTACCAATCAATGAATACCACTGTACGAGCTCAGGCCATGCATAAAAGGTATTTCCTAGATGCAACCACGGAAAAGCCAGCCCCCAATATTCGTGGAGGTGTTCAAAAGCCATCCAAGAGGCAATAACAGGCAACCAGGCCAATGCAGACCGAAGCCCAAGACGGATGAACATCGCGCGGGCTCTAGTACCGAACCATAATGCAAATGCCATAAGCCACGCGTTGATTCCAACTGTGGCAATAACCCCAAGGGGATGTGCATTGGCTATCCAATAGGTAGTACCGCCATTCCAGATAGCGAAAGCGAGGTACAAAAAGAGTAAGGGACGCTTTTTTCTTCCGGCCAACTCTAGGAGCATGACCCAAGCAGGAAACAAAAGCACCACTAGGGGGCTCCAAGTCCAAGCGGCAATCAAACAAATCCCAGCCAGGAGACTCAGATAAAATGAATTGAGTTTTTTCCAATCGGTCATAGCGCCAAAATAATGCATCTTTGCACCCAATGAAACACATTCCGAATCTTTTAACGCTCATTAACGCCTCTTGCGGAGTTGTAGCCATCTATTTCATCGTGGCGCAGAGTACAAATGGTGTTGCAGCCTGCCTATTGCTCGCTGCACTCTGTGATTTATTGGACGGAATGCTCGCACGTCGATTGGGTGTGCAAGGTCCTCTCGGTCAACAGCTCGACTCACTTGCTGACGCCATTTCATTTGGAGCAGTTCCTGCGTTCTTATGGTCAAGCATCCTCAGTGATTATGGCACCTTAGACCAACCTTGGGCCATAATTTTGGGAGCGACTGTGGCTGCCTCGAGCGTGTATCGTCTGGCAAAGTTTAATTTGAGCACCGACCAGAGTGTAGACTTTATTGGGATGCCAACACCTGCGAACGCCTTGTTTGCCCTAGGACTTTGGATCTGGCTAGGACGATGGGAGCAATGGGATTGGATTGTTAACATGTCCGAAGACGAGCGGACTGCAATGACCCTCATACTTATCAGTATTCTCAGTCTTAGCGTGTATTGGCTAAACTCTCGCATGCCTATTTTGAGTTTTAAATCAACTGATGATAAGATTCGTAGAAATGCACAAGTAATATTGGTCATACTCTTCTGCCTATTGGTTATTTTTGTCGGACCATTAGCATTTACTGTAACCGTTGCGACGCTGCCTGTATTGAGCTTTGCAACAGATTATTTATCAAAAAGAAAAATCAATTAAGATGAAATTCACTGCTCAAATCAACGTGATGCCACAAAAAGCACTACTCGATCCACAAGGAAAAGCGGTTGGTGCAAATTTGAAAAACATAGGCTTGGAAGCGTGTGGTAACGTACGTATCGGTAAGCACATCACAATGGAAGTAGATGCGGCAGATGCTGCTGCTGCAGAAGCAATGGTGAAGGAAGCATGTGAAAAGCTTTTGATTAATCCTGTAATGGAGGCTTTCGAATTCACCGTAAGCGCATCTTAATCATCCCATTTTCTTTATCATTCAGAGGCATTGAGTTCGACGACCAACTCAAAACCACCTCATGAATTTTCTAGCGCATCTTCACTGCAGCCCGAACCATAAGTCCATTCGGTTCTTCAACTTCACCGGTGACGGATTTCGAGGCAATGCATGGAAGGAAAAAGCGAACCCTGATGTAGTCCTTGGGGTCGAACTCCATAGATTCATAGACCATTTCACCGATGAACATCACGCATCTAAGGAGGTCAAAAGTCATTTACGACTCGTAGCAGGAAAAACCGCACCTATCGCCTTGGATCTGTTGGGCGACTACTTTTTACACAAACATTGGAGCAAAATGGCATCGCTTCAACCCCATACGGAACACCTTACCGTGGTTGAATTCATAGACATGTGTACACTCGAGATAGAGCACAACAAAAAATCACTCGTAGGAAAAGCCGCGAGAATGTGGCCGTGGATGAAGTTAGAACGATGGCTTTTGGATTATCAAAACTTAAAAGGAATTCGACGTGCAGCCCGCGGTATGAGTCGGCGACATCCTGCCATTGCACCTTTGGGCCAATTTTTCAAAGATTTTGAAGCCGGTTCCGCCAATTATCTTAAAGCAGAGCAATGGTTTTTATCTTATTATCCAGAGTTGATTCTCGCCTGCCAAAAATTCGTCAAAGAACACCCGCTAAGCAAAGCCGCAGGGCTTTAACAAAACCACCGCTTTGGGTTGTATCTTTGCATCAAACTTAACGTCTTTCAATGATTTACATCAAACGAAAAGAACAGTTCTGCGCAGCACACAAACTGTGGAACGACAAGTGGGACGCCGCTACCAATAAGCGGATTTTCGGGAAATGCTCGAACGAAAACTACCACGGTCACAACTTCGACCTGGAGGTTACTGTAAAGGGAGAAATTGACCCTGAAACAGGATTCGTAATGAACCTCTTTGATCTGAAGACCATCATCCGAACACATATTATCGATGTGGTAGACCATAAAAACTTCAATCTTGACATTGATTTTATGCAAGGCAAAATGCCTACTGCAGAGGTCATCGCAATGGAATTCTGGAAAATCCTAGCACCAAAAATCACTGAGTATAATGCCACTTTACATCGCATTGTACTAGCAGAAACGAACAACAACATCATCGAATATTACGGAGAGTAATTATGAGTACAGCTTACGTTTTCCCTGGACAAGGGGCTCAATTCCCAGGAATGGGTAAAGATTTATACGAAAACAATGCCGAGGCCAAGGCCCTGTTTGATAAAGCAGATGAAGTACTAGGGTTTTCTCTAAGTGCCATCATGTTTGAAGGGACTGCCGAGGAATTGAAAGAAACTAAAGTGACGCAGCCCGCCATTTTCACACTAAGTGTAATTATGGCAAAACTGCTGGGCGAAGATTTTAAGCCAACGATGGTTGCCGGTCATAGTCTCGGAGAGTTTTCAGCCCTGACGGCAGTGGGTGCTCTAGATTTTGAAAGCGCATTAAAACTTGTAAGTGCTCGCGCTATGGCCATGCAAAAAGCTTGTGAGATGAAACCGTCCACCATGGCAGCTATCCTTGGCTTGACGGATGAGCAGGTAGAAAACATTTGCGAATCAACATCAGGGGTTGTCGTTGCAGCGAATTACAACTGTCCTGGACAGCTCGTGATCTCCGGAGAAATTGAAGCCATCGAGGCAGCATGTGAAGCGGCCAAAGAAGCTGGTGCACGTCGTGCTTTAGTACTGCCAGTAGGTGGCGCTTTCCACAGTCCAATGATGGAACCTGCACGCGCAGAACTTGCGGCAGCAATTGAAGCAACTGAGTTTCACACCCCGTTGTGCCCAGTCGTTCAAAACAGTGTTGCTAAAGCAGTAAGTGACCCTGCTGAAATCAAACAAAATCTCATCGATCAGCTTACCGCTCCAGTGAAATGGACCCAAAGTGTACAACAAATGATCGCCTCTGGTGTTACAGACTATGTAGAATGTGGCCCAGGTAAAACATTGCAGGGCCTCGTTAAGAAAATTGACCGCTCCACTAATGTAAGCGGCGTGAGCTTCGAATAATGAAAGAAACCGCCTGGAAAAGCCCGTCGAACATTGCCCTAATTAAATATTGGGGGAAGTATGATGTTCAAATCCCTGCCAACCCGTCCATCTCCTTCACGTTGAGTGAGGCTGCAACTTCAACGCGATTGCGTTATGCAGAGGGCACAGGTAAGATTTCGGTTTTTCTCGACGGTGAAAACACACCTTCGTTCCTGCCTAAAATTCAATCGTTCCTAGATAGAACTGAGGACTTTTTTCCTTTTGCTAGCGAAATGGATTTTGAAATCCACACCAGCAATTCTTTCCCGCACAGTTCAGGAATTGCCTCCTCTGCTTCTGGTATGAGCGCATTGGCACTTTGTATGATGAGTGTAAAAAAGGACCTAGGATTACCGATTAACAATTTCTTCGAAGAGGCATCGAATGCAGCGCGCCTTGGATCAGGATCAGGCTCACGCTCATTGTTTGGACCACTAGCAGCTTGGGGAGAACATGCAGAGATAGAGGGAAGTAGCAATGAATATGCTGTTGCATTCTCCGATGTAGACCCCGTTTTTAAATCGTTCCAAGACACCATCCTGTTGGTAGACAAGGGCGAAAAAACTGTAAGTAGTACAGTGGGACATGGGCTTATGAACGGTCATCCGTACGCGGCCACTCGTTTTGAGCAAGCACATGAAAACCAAAGTGCACTTCTGACGGCTATGCTTGAAGGCGATCTAGAGACCTTCGGGGCGATAGTAGAAAGTGAAGCACTTACCTTACACGGTATGATGATGACTTCTATGCCTTACTTCATACTCATGAAGCCAAATACACTAGAGGTCTTAAACAGAATATGGGCGTATCGAGAAGAAACAGGCCATCCCGTTTACTTTACGCTTGACGCAGGTGCAAACGTACATGTGTTGTATCCAGAATCGCATAAAGATGTCATTATGAGCTTTATAGAAAGTGATTTGAGAACATTCTGTAAGGATGGTAGTTATCTTTGTGATGAAGTTGGTACTGGACCAACACAATTGTAAATAGAAGTATGAGTCGTTCAAATCCTTTGTTTTACGGTAAAATCCTACTCTTTGGCGAGTATGGGATTATCAAGGACAGTATGGGCCTGAGTATTCCTCATACCTATTACAAAGGGGCCTTTCAGTTTGAACCGTCCTTTAACGAAGAGCAATCCAAAAGCAATGAGAACCTTTTCAAATACCTAGCCTACTTGAAAAGTGATGAGGCTCCTTGTCGCTTCAATACAACCGCATTTGAGAGCGATCTAAACAATGGATTATATTTTGACTCTTCCATACCGCAAGGCTTCGGTGTAGGTAGCTCAGGTGCCCTAGTGGCTGCTATCTACGACAGGTATTGCGAGGAGAAAATCTCAAAGAATCCTCAGCAATCATCCGATATTAAAGCGCTGAAGAAAATCTTCAGCTGGATGGAGAGCTACTTCCATGGCAAGAGCAGTGGTATCGATCCAACGATTTGCTACATGGGACTTCCCCTTTTGATCAAAAGCAAAGATGAGCTGGGCTCTGTTCGCCTTCCATCTGCATCTACAGGTGCTGGTGCTGTATTCCTTTTAAACTCTGGGGGGCCCGGAGAAACGCAGCCTATGGTAGAGATCTTTATGGAAAAGCTCAAGGAAGAGGGCTTTAGAAACATGCTCAAAAACCAATTCGTCAAATACAACGATGCGTGCATCAAGGCATTTGTCGAAGGAAATACTACCCCACTATTCAGTAACCTTAAGAAATTAAGTAAGCTGGTACTAGAGAATTTTGAGCCAATGATTCCGAAAGGGTTCCATGATTTATGGAAACAAGGATTAGAGTCTGAAGAGTACTTTCTTAAACTGTGCGGATCTGGTGGCGGTGGATTCGTTATGGGTTTCACTCGAGACTATGATAAAACGAGCGAACTGCTCAAAAAATACCAGCCCGAAGTCGTCTATAGATTTTGAAAAAACTAAGCCGAAACCGCCTTCAAGTTGTCAAAGTTCTGGCACTCCTTAGTCAGATCCGCTGGTACAACATTGCACTTTTACTTCTTGGTCAATACCTCATCGCCATTTTTGTCTTTGCTCCGGAGGATGGGCGCTTAGATACGCTTTACGACAGCAACACCCATTGTATTGCTTGGGCCGGTGCATTCATTATGGCTTTCGGCTTTCTCATCAACTCCTTCTACGATCAACAAGCGGACAGTATAAATCGTCCAATGCAAAGTGCCTTTGAGCGACTTGTCAGTAAACGTACGAGCCTAAATACTGCGCTTCTCACCTTGGTTATAGGTCTGCTCCTTGCTTGGAGCGTTAGCATTACTGCGGCAATCTTTTTTGGTTCTTTCGCTGTGGGGCTTTGGTACCACAGTCACCGATTGAGAAACATACCCATTGTATCGCATACCAGCGCGGCCATATTAGCACTAACGCCTTTCTTCGGCATGTCTGTTTACCATAATTACAGTTCCCTGCACACCTTCGCCTACGGGGCGCTGCTTGGCCTTACCCTTTTCTCTAGAGAATTGCTCAAAGACTTATTGATGCTGAAAGGCGATATACTTTCTGGTCGCAGGACCGTTGCAAGCGAATACGGTGAGGAAAGCACTAGAAATACTCTTATAGTCAGCGCAATGATTGCATGGATACCTGCATTCTTTACTAGGGATCTTTTTAACGAGTACGCAGCAACAGGCATATTTGTGATTCTCGTACTCCTAAGCACGGCGAACTTCATTGCACTAAAGGCAAAAGATCTGCATGGATTGCGTTGGGCACATTTGACCTATAAAGTGATATTGATTTTAGGGATACTAACCCTCCCGTTCTTGTAGCTTAACGGAGGATGTTGAGAGTGCCCGTAAAGATTTCAATCTCGTCAAAGGGCAAATCCGCAATGAGTCGGTAGCTGTAGGCACCCACTGGTAATTGCTGACCATTAAATGTTCCGTCCCAACATTCATTGATATCCTCCGTATGGAATACTTCATTGCCCCAACGGTCGAAAACAGAGAATTCATAGCCTTCAAAACCAACACCTTTGATTTCAAAACACTCGTTTAGTCCATCACCGTCTGGTGTAAAAGCATCTGGTATGTAGAGGTAGAAGTCTGTTTCCACAGAAACCGTAATGGTGATTGAATCAATACAGCCGAAGTCGCTGGTGACCACCTGTAACACTTCATATTCACCTGGGCGCGCAAAATCGTACTCAAAAGTCTGTCCTGTGAGAACAATGCTATCGATGTACCAAGTCCAACTGACCTCATTTTGAGCTTTCTCGTTGAACAAAACCCTTAGCGGAACATAAGGATCGTTCAAGTACTGGAAACCAGCGCTTGGCTGTGGCATATTGATGGCAAGCGCACTGTCTATCAGCAACTCACCACACCCATCTGCCAAGGAGAATGTGTAGTACGATGAGTCCGTGAACGGCAATACAGTTCTAGGAATGTTATTGGTAAGATTATCCAACCATGTGAACACTACTGGATCCTCACCGCCTAAATAATAAGGCACCAACATCGCAGAATCTCCCGGACATACGCGCACCGTATCCTTTTCATAGACCATAGGGTTGTAAGGCTTCACGAATAGATCCTGTTGGAATAATAAAGTATCTCCACATTCATCATAGAGTGTGAAGAATACGGTAGTGTCCGTATTTACTTCCACATATCTCGTAAACGCTATAGAGGAATCCCCGTGCCAAAATCCATAGTAATTACCCTCGAAAGAATTCAATAAAACCGAAAGCTCAATACTATCCCCAGGACAACTCACACTGTCTGTTGCGGCTGGCAGTATCAACTCTCCAATCAAGGAGTCTTTATCTCGAATGTAGTATGGGAATCGGCGAACAGGGTAATTGTAACAATCCGTGTACACGTAATCTTGGATAATGACTAAGGTGTCTATCCCTTCAACTAGGTTATCGTCGTATGCCCAAAACGTCAATGTATCCGAAGTTTCACCAGGTGATAACGTAATCGTATCGGGTAACGTTGAAAAATCAACCCCTTCAATCGCAGTGCTTAAAAGAGTATCAACCGCGATAGGAATCTTCATCTCCACACTCAGATTTGCCGATCTAGAGAAAATAATATGGTTTTCACTACAACCCTCTACAACTAGGGAATCATTAAAAGAATTTCCAACATTCGTAGTATCAACTACTGTAATTACAGGCCCTTTCAAGGAACTCTCTTCCAAGAATACCGCTGAGCTCAAGGCGTTATCACTGACATTGGCCAACTTCAGTCGAATAGTGTACCAGCCCCCACACTCCACTTCTGCTGTAGCAGTAAACTTATCGGTGTAACCGTCGAGCGTCGTGATAGAACCGTTTGAGGCATTGTAATACGCACTATGTGCTACATAGTTTGGATTGGCAGAGGTACAGTTTGATGCAGGATAAGACCCGGAAGGACTTCCGGAATTAATCGTATTCACCGCAATGGGTATGGTTGTACCAGGAATGGTTGCAATATTACGAACGATCGTCTGCCCTGTAGGTGCTGTCGTTCCATTGATATAGCTTCCCTCCAAAAAGAAGCCGAATACATCGTTAAAGTTTGAGCAGGTATATCCGTCGTATTCGTGGGAGCCGAAGCAGTAGTTAAAGGAAATACTATCTGATTGAGCGATAAAGCTGAACTCGATCTCAACCATATCCTTGATGGCATAGCCTGAACTTCCCAGTTGTGTTAGGACACTGGCCAATTCAGCATCTGTAAAAGTCACGTTGTTCCCTGCACCATTTGTCGAAGCGATGACGTCGCTCGCATTCTGGGCTGCAACCATAACAATCCCACTTGGAATAGGAAAAGCAGTATCGTTTGCTTGAAAATAACCGATCTGATTCGTGGCTGCTTGCGTTAGTGGCAATCCGTTCTGCCCGGAATTATAGATGGATAATGTAGAGTCCACCAAGATGTTGGCCGCCATCCAATACGGTTTATTGTAATTCCCGGTAGAGCTAACCGTCATACTTGGGGTTTGAGCACTCAAAAAGTACCCCATAAACAACAAAAAGATGACTAAAGTCTTGCGCATGCCCGAATATAGAAAAATCCGCGGTTATAAGCCGAAGTTCGTGCGGCACGATTAACTTTGGAGAACAATCAAAACAACGACGAATACATGGACCCTAAATCCTTTATCGAAAACAATAAAGACCGTCTTCTCAACGAACTGTTTGAGCTTTTAAGAATCCCTTCAATTTCTGCAGATCCAGCCTATAATGACGATGTTGCAAAATGTGCCAAAGCTATTGAAGGCCACATGTCTGCACTAGGTCTAGAGAATGTAGAAGTCTTCCCAACGGCAGGACATCCTATTGTATACGGCGAATGCTTGGTAGACCCTTCGCTTCCAACAGTGCTAGTGTACGGCCATTATGACGTTCAGCCTGCTGACCCTATTGAGCTTTGGGATGCAGACCCATTTGAACCGGTCATCAAGAAGACCGATATTCACCCGGAAGGGGCCATCTTCGCTCGCGGTGCGTGTGACGATAAGGGTCAAATGTTCATGCACCTGAAAGCCTTTGAAATATTAAAGGCAGAAGGCGATGTTCCTTGTAACATTAAATTCATGATTGAAGGTGAAGAAGAAGTGGGTTCGATGAATCTTGAACCATTTATCAAAGAACACAAAGAAAAATTGGCATGTGATGTCATTCTCATCTCAGATACAGGAATGATCGCGAATGATGTACCGTCTATTACGACCGGACTACGCGGCTTGAGCTATGTTGAAGTTGAAGTTACTGGACCTAACCGTGACCTTCACTCGGGTCTTTACGGTGGCGCGGTAGCTAACCCGCTAAACATTCTTGCCGAAATGATCGGCTCCTTGCACGACGAGAAGGGTGCAATCACTGTGGAAGGATTCTACGATAGAGTTGAAATAGTCAGCGATGAGGAGCGTGCTCTAATGGCAAAAGCCCCGTTCTCACAGGAGGCATTCAATGCTTCTATCGCCATTCCTTCCTGCAAGGGTGAGCACGGCTACACTACTCCTGAGCGTACCTCGATCCGTCCAACGTTAGACGTTAATGGAATGTGGGGCGGTTACATTGGAGAAGGCGCAAAGACCGTCATCCCTTCTAAAGCATATGCAAAAATTAGTATGCGATTGGTCCCTGGGCAGGATCCTGACGATATCACTAAAAAATTCACAAAGCACTTTACCGCAATCGCACCGGACAGTGTGCGTGTCAAAATCACTCCGCACCACGGTGGATTACCGTATGTTACCCATACGTCAGACCCGGCCTACCAAAGTGCATCAAAAGCCTATGAAACGACCTTCGGAGTACCGGCTTTACCAGTCCGTTCTGGTGGCTCTATTCCCATTGTAGCACTGTTTGAACAGGTACTGGGTGCAAAAAGTATCCTCATGGGCTTTGGTCTTGATTCAGACGCTATTCATAGTCCAAACGAACACTACGGTGTCTTCAACTATTTTAAAGGTATTGAGACCATTCCTTACTTCTACAAGTACTACGCTCAAGCCTAGATTCAGGAAGATTGTAAAAGCAAAAACCACCCTATTCGGGTGGTTTTTTTATTTCGGTTTTTCAAAGGGTTTTACCCTTGAAGGGTATCCTTGTTGAAAGAGTTATGTATATGATAGATACTCTCGGCATGCTTTACCAACTCTATGAGGTCGAGAATGATATTCACCTGTAATTTCACCAATCGATTACTCACCTTGTTCATGGAGTAAAAGGACAATTCGTTGTTGAGATCTTTGTTCAACTTCGCGACAACCTTCTTCGCCTTCTCCCCTAGCTGTCCACTATCTTCATCACGACCGCTGAGAATTTGACGACGAACATCGTCTAAATATCTTTTGATTTCATCCTCAGCATCAATAATTAGATCGAGGTATTCGCTCCGCGGCACGCCGCCAAAGTTGGTAATATGATTCAAGCAATTCACGCTTAGTTTCGTTGCTACGCGGTAGAGTTCAACCATATTATGGTGTGCGTTCACGTGAAGCTCCGCATAGAGTAATTGGTCCTCAGGACTAAAGGTTTCGTTTGAAACAAAAGCCTTCTTGAAATTTTTAGAGAGCTTTTTTAAATCCGAGTCCAAACGCTTGGTACACTCAAGCAATATATCCTTGTTAGAGCCTACCAAAGAGCGCAAAGACAACGTTACCATCTTGTCTAAGTTCCGAATATCGTGGCCTACCTCGCTCTTATGTACTTCAAACTGCTCGCTAAGTTCCGGTTTAACCTCTACCACTTCAACATCTAATTCGATAGCATCGGAATTTTTAAATTTTAAATGCGACCGAATTAAAGCTATCGCTGCAACGATGACAATACTTATTACAGCGACTTTTCCGCCGTAGAACATAATCAAGCCAAATGTAGCGGAAGCAATGAAGGCAATGACGGCGGTCATTATCCAACCACCGACTACTTGTAAGACACCCGCTACACGATAAACGGCACTGTCCATACCCCAAGCACGATCAGCAAGTGACGTTCCCATGGCCACCATGAAACTCACATACGTTGTTGAAAGGGGTAGTTTTAAGGAGGTCGCGTAAGAAATTAAGATAGAGGCCGTCATCAAATTGACTGATGCACGCAAGAGATCAAAGCTTGCAGTGCTGTCTTCCATCTTGGAGCGGTCGTGGGCGAATCGGCCATTAATGGTGTTCACGGCATTCTGTCCTATGATAGCACCGAGTACCTTGCCTATAGACACAAAGATCCCCACTATTCCTCTTGAAAGGGCATTAGAGTTGAAACGCTCGTCGCCGTCACCTTGACGAGCCAATTTTACCTCCGTCTGGCTCACGTTTCTTGCCTTTTTAGAGGTCCATAGGGTAATGACCATGATTGCTCCAGCACCTAATAACATAAAAAGTGGCGCCTTGGCCTTATCACCTAAGATATCCATGAAGAATAAATCAGGAGCCATACCAGAAGCCGACCAGGCTTCCAATGATTGCCATCCAGCTACAGTGACACCGATGAAATTGACTAAATCGTTTCCAGCAAAGGCCATTGCAAGGGAAAATGTCCCAGCCAAGACAATAAACTTCAATGGATTCAGTGCCAAAACACGTTGCATGATGAAGGTCAAAATAGTCCAGACTACTGCGCTAATTCCCAGAATTGTCACAGTGTTTTCGCCAATAAACGTTCGAATATCTTCACTAATAAAGCTCGCCCCTTTCAACCCTTTAATTACCAGGAAATACGTAATCGCAGTGATTGCTATACCTCCAAAGACTGCCCCATAACGACGCAAGCCTTCCTTTAGGTTAAAGGTGAACAATAAACGAGTGATGAATTGGACCAAGGCTCCCGAAGAGAACGCCACCAAGACGCTCAAGAAAATTCCCGAAATGATTTTGGTTGCGGTAGAAAAGTTGATGAACTCCGCAAATTCGACTTCCATGCCTTGCTGATAGCTGTACAATAGTCCGATGATAAAGCCTGCTCCAAGAAGTTCGAATACGATACTTACTGTAGTTGAAGTCGGTAGCCCAATGCTGTTGTAAAAGTCTAGTAGGATGATATCCGTTAACATGACCGCTACGAAGACCAACATGATGTTATCGAAGGTGAAGAAACTCGGCACGAATATTCCTTTTCGTGCCACTTCCATCATGCCTTCTGAGGATACAGCCCCAGCGAGAACCCCTATAGAAGCGATAATAAGGATAGTTCTGAACGAAGCAACCTTTGATCCGATTGCCGAGTTCAAGAAGTTGGCAGCATCATTACTCACCCCTACGGTAAGATCAATGATTGCCAAACAAAAAAGTACAAATACTAATATCTGATACCACATAGGTGAGGCCAATTTAGTGCGCTAAAATAGCGCAATCTCTGCGACGAAAGGAAAGTTAAGGTTAAATTTGATGCACTCCATCGCCCATAAAAACTACGTCCAATGGCCTCAAATAGGCTCTCAGAATCTAAAAGTCTCTACCTGCTGCAGCATGCCAGCAACCCGGTTCATTGGCAAATGTGGTCACAGGACCTGCTGCGCGATAATTCTCCTAAGAATAAGCTGATGATTATCTCTATAGGCTATTCTTCTTGCCATTGGTGCCATGTGATGGAGGAAGAAAGCTTTGAAGATGCCGAGGTAGCTGAACTTATGAATACCCATTATTGTGCTGTAAAAGTCGATCGAGAGGAACGCCCTGATATTGACGCGCGCTATATGAACGCATTGCAACTCATGACAGGAACAGGAGGTTGGCCACTAAACATCATCGCACTGCCCGATGGAACACCAGTTTATGGAGGCACCTATTTTTCTCGAAAAGATTGGATGGCCGCCTTAACCCAAGTAGCTAATCTCTGGCAAAAAGAACCTGAACAAGTACTTTCTTATGGTGCCCAAATGAGAGAAGGGTTGCAACAAATGATTCAAGTAACGCTTAAGACTAAACCGAATTCATTTAGCGAACAAGATTTTGAGGATGTAGTAGGGTTTTGGATGCGCACTATCGATCCTGTGAATGGCGGACCAAATGGCGCGCCTAAGTTCCCCCTTCCCTCAAATTATGCTTTCCTCTTGGATTATGCTTGTCATACCGGTGATTCAAATGTGCTTAATCATTGTTTACTCAGTCTAGAAAAAATGGCACTAGGCGGCATTTTTGACTGGGTACACGGAGGGATTACTAGATACAGTACAGACCGATTTTGGAAAGTGCCACATTTTGAGAAAATGCTTTACGACAACGGTCAAATGATGGGCGTATTTGCAAAAGCATTTCGTGCCTCTACTAACAACACTTTTCTCACTGCCGCAGAGGCTGTCGCACACTTTTTAGAAGCTGAGATGAAACTTTCAAACGGCTTATACGCAAGTGCTTTAGATGCAGATTCTGCTACACC
>DJCX01000136.1:16542-17579 GCA_002430755.1 Flavobacteriales bacterium UBA5939
ACTAGAGCAAAGGACACTGTTTAACGATTACTTTGATATTACCCCCTATTCAGCCTGGGAGGGGAAGTACATTTTACACCGTACAAACAGCTTAGAATTTCATTGTAAAGAGTGGGGCATTTCCATCGCCGAAGGGCTGCGACTAGAAAATAATTGGCACCAGGCCTTAAAAAATGCCTCGAAGGAGCGTATTCAAACGCACACGAAGCCCGTTCGAGACAATAAAGCATTGTGCACTTGGAACGCACTTGTAGTCTTAGGCTTCTTTGAACTCCACCTTGCTGCACCGCAGAGAGGCTACATGGAGAAAGCCGTTGAATTACTTAGTGCCATGAGAAAGCATCTTTTAAAGGAAGGCATGGTCTTACACGAATGTGCGGGTGATCAAGGATTTCTTGACGACCATGCAACCTTCGGTCTTGCACTTCTTAAAGGCTATGCCTTAACGGGCGACGAGGAGTATATAGTTGATGCGAAAAACATCGCCGCTATGATTGGTGAGAGGTTTTCAAAAGAAGAAAGTAACTTCTACTTGTATGCTTCTGGAGGAGATAAGGCATGGGAAGAGGTCATCGAAATTGAGGACAATGTCATACCGAGTGCAAATTCTTATACCGCTCAGTTCTTTTACGAGCTTGGTTGCTACACAGGGGACCATACCTGGATAGATCGCAGTACTCAGATGATGGAATCTATTCACGGGAAGGTTTTTAAGCACGGACAAAACTTTTCGAATTGGCTCAATCTTGCCTTGATGCAATCCTACGGCTCCAAAGAGCTTGTCGTAGTTGGACCAGAGGCACGAGCTATCTTAGGAAGTATAACCGAGAACAACTACCGACCGAATACCCTCTATTTGCATAGTGAACACCAAGGGACACTCCCCCTCACTTTGTACAGAGGGAGTGATGCCTCAAAAATCTATGTTTGTGAAAATGGTGCTTGCAACCTGCCTACTTCATCTACCAAAGAAGCCGAACGACTATGGAAAGCATAGATACACGCTGCCCTTGGTGCCTTGGTTCCGATCGCTACAA
>DJCX01000136.1:17890-18517 GCA_002430755.1 Flavobacteriales bacterium UBA5939
TAATTCTTGAAACTTTCCAAGCTGGACTTAGTTGGATTACCATCCTGAATAAACGGGATAATTTTCGTGAGGCCTTTTTCGATTTTAATGCAGATAAAATCGCTCAAATGGGTGAAGAAGATGTGGACCTTCTGATGCAAAATGCGGGAATCATCAGAAATAGACAAAAGATCCAAGCAGCTATCCATAATGCCAAAGTACTCAAAGCCATGCACCACCGTGACGAGCGCCTTGTAGATGTTCTTTGGAGTTATCTCGGTGGGAACCCCCTGAATATGCAGCGCGCTTCTATGGAAGATGTGCCGGCAGTAACGGACTTAGCAATTACCATTTCCAAAGACCTTAAAAAGCTCGGCTTCAAATTTATTGGCCCTACAACAATGTACGCGCATATGCAGGCCAGCGGCATGGTCAACGATCATTTGGTGAGCTGTCCTGCTTATGAAGAATGTCTAGAGTAATTTCTTGGTAGACTTCAGGGCTACAAAGTCCTTCAGATAATAAGGCTCGAAATAAGCTACATCCTCTTTCACCAAAGCCGGTGTTTCTAGGAGATTGGCCATTTCCTTGGCACTCGGAAAAGCATTTTCTGCATAGACCCAATTGGAATTACCGTGCAAGTGACCA
>DJCX01000141.1 GCA_002430755.1 Flavobacteriales bacterium UBA5939
AGCCACGGTGGTCACTTGACCCACGGATCTCCAGTAAACTTCTCAGGTAAAACCTACAATGCAGAGTTTTACGGAGTAGAGAAGGAGACCGGCCTATTGAACTACGATAAAATAGAAGCCAAAGCAAAAGAGTGCAAGCCACGCATGATCATCGCAGGTGCTTCTGCATACAGCCGTGATATTGACTTCAAGCGTTTCCGTGAGATCGCTGATGAAGTAGGAGCCATCCTTCTTGCAGATATTTCTCACCCTTCAGGTATGATCGCCAAGGGCATCTTGAATGATCCTATGCCGCACTGTCATATCGTAACAACTACAACGCACAAAACTTTGCGCGGTCCTCGTGGCGGTATGATCATGATGGGAGAAGATTTTCCGAATCCTTGGGGCGAAACCAACATGAAGGGGGAAGTAAAGATGATGTCTAACGTCTTAGACATGGCCATCTTCCCGGGTATCCAAGGGGGTCCTTTGGAGCACGTAATCGCAGCAAAAGCAGTTGCCTACGGTGAAGCGTTGAGCGACGGATTCTTTGAGTACCAGCTTCAGGTGAAGAAAAACGCTGCTGCTATGGCGCAGTCATTCGTGAACCGTGGTTATGACATCATTTCAGGTGGAACAGATAACCACTTGATGCTTATCGATCTTCGTAATAAAGGTGTCACTGGTAAGGCGACGGAGCAAGCTCTAGTAAGAGCGCACATTACTGCAAACAAGAACATGGTACCGTTTGACGACAAGAGTCCATTTACGACTTCTGGTATTCGTCTAGGTGCTCCTGCAATCACGACACGTGGTTTGAAGGAGGAACACATGGATACTATTGCTGATTTGATCGACCGTGTAGTCACTAACATTGATAATGAGAGCATTATCAATGAGGTAGGTAATGAGGTTGTAAAAATGATGCAAGACCGCCCATTATTTACGTGGGAGTAATTACATTCGTGAGGAACCAATACACCTCACAATGCAGAAATTAATTTTCAAGCGCTGTGGCTCTTTGGTCGCAGCGCTTTTGTTTTGCGGCCTAGTAAAAGCTCAGATTCAATTTGAGCCTGATCGGACAATCAAGGAATCTCGATTCGGCATCATCAAAAACACCGTTCTCACAATTGATGACGACGCCAAGGCCATTGTTATGCGTCCACTCAAGAATCCCAATCTTGAAAAAAACGCGGTCAAACTATTCACCTTGGTCGCCACGGATTACATGACCACCAAGCTCTTCCAAGACCATATTGAGCCGTTGGATCGTTTCATCAATCCATATTTATCTTTTCCCGCAATTTTAGATCAAACACCATTCTTAAAGTCTGCTACTAGTGGTGAAGACGGCTATCTCTACTTTGGCTTTACAGCTATGTATGCTGCTGGTTTAATTACAGGTAACGAAAAACTGCAAGAAGCCGGAATTTTAACCACGAAGGCCGTTATAGAATCCTATATTGTTTCGCACCTTATTTTAAAAAGCGTCATAGGTAGACATAGACCACGCAGGCCTCTTGGTGAATATGGCGGAGATTCAAGAGAAAGTTCGTACCCATTCGTAGATAGCCCTTTAGATTTTTTCAATTGGCACGTAAATATTTTGGGATCTAAGGCATATGGTACCGGATTCCCATCTTACCATGCGACTATGTATTATGCTATGGCAAGCGTTACTAGTCGAGTGTTCGATAATTATTGGATACCTCATGCAGCAGTAACTTTATTATGGTGTTACAATATTGAAGGTCACAATCATTGGGTAAGTGAAGTTGTCGCGGGAATAGTCATTGGTGAATTCATAGGCAAGGTGGTATATGAGAATTACCACAAGCAGAGAAGTGAATCGACCACTACGCGAAAGAAGAGGAAGTTTAATACAGATGTAAGTGTTGGACAAACTTTTGGAGTAATGGGTCCATCATTAACTTTATCGTGGTAGTTTAGGCACTATTATTGCTTTCATTGGCGCGAAGATTATTTATACCATGAAGAAGATACTTCTATTTGCTGTTGCTCTAGGAATACTAAGTTCTTGTGAAACTCAAGAACCTGTTGATGTGAATACGGAGCGCTTTTACAGCTCACCCTGGAATGTAGATATTACAAGAGCTCACAATGCTGTGGGCACACTTCCTTCGGCAGAGGAAGACCATAGTGGCACAGTTACCTTGGACAAGGGCGGTTCTTTTCAATACAGCATGGAGGACTTAAACGACCACATGTACCAATGGTGGGGCTATAGTTGGTCTACGGACCAATTTTACATGAACTGGAGCCCCTGCTTGGACTGGTACATTAATGAGGCCGCAGACAGCATGTATTTGAACTACGATCACTACGATTACGATCCTAATACCGGGAATAGCTTCTATTGGAACTATTCGGTGTACATGACCAAATAACAAAAAACCGGCCCAGAGGCCGGTTTTTTTATTCTTGTAATTGTTTTTTCAATCTTGCTACTTCCTTCGCTAATGTGTTTAAAATTCTGAAGGTAATCGCCGTAGTTGCTAGAAGGCCTACGGTTAAAATGTAGATCAAGTATTCCATAAGTGTTGCTGTTTTAGGGTATAACCAAGAAAACCCGCTTGTGTTCTATAGAACCCTCTTGAAATTCGGCGTTAGAAAAAACATCATAGTCCTTAAAAAAGCCTTTTATATTTCTGCATCGTGATTATATTTGCAGCCCCAACAATGGCGAGGTAGCTCAGTTGGTTAGAGCGCAGGATTCATAACCCTGAGGTCACGGGTTCAACTCCCGTCTTCGCTACAAGAAAGCCCGAGACTATGTCTTGGGCTTTTTCATTTCTAGGTTAAGCCTATTCTTCAATGAAGTCTAAATCACGACCAAAGGTTTCCTGTAGACCACTGATGGCCCAATAGGTGATGCACATCACAACGACCGCTGTGGCAATGCCAGAGCTCACATAAGACAAGGAGCCTTGAAGGAGCAGGAAGAGCGCCGTGATCCCATTAAGTGACCCTCTAACCATGTTGGGAATAGTCGTGGCAGCTGTGGCTCTTAAATTGGTCCCGAAATTCTCCGCACCAATGGTAACAAAAACGGCCCAGAATCCTGTTCCAAAGCCCATGATGCCGATGGCAATATACATCTGTAATGCACCGCCAGCAGTGAAGAATAATAGCATGCCAAGCATAGTAATGATGTAGAAAGTGTGCATGGCCTTTTTTCTAGATTGCAAGTATTGAGAGAGTAGACCTATGATCACATCGCCAACAGCGATTGCGCTGTAACTTATCATGATTCCTATACCAGGTTCAATAGGTTCAGTTATGCCCATTTGCTTCGCAAACTCAGGGGAGAAGCTGATGAGAATGCCTACGACAAACCACGTGGGCAGACCAATCAAAATGCTGCGCAAGTAGCGCATGAAACGCTCGCGCTTGTTGAAGAGCATCAGGAAATTCCCTTTGACAATCTCATGCTGTGCACTCATCTTGTGGTACAAGCCACTTTCGAATACGCTCATTCGGAGCAGCAAAAGTGCAAGGCCTAATCCACCTCCGATGAAGTAACAGGTGCGCCAATCAAACCATTGAGCAATAAAAAAGGCGAGCACCGCACCGGTCAAGCCAACACCAGCAACTACCGAAGTACCGATACCGCGCTTTTCTTTTGGCAACAGTTCACTCACTAAAGTGATCCCGGCGCCCAATTCTCCTGCGAGCCCAATTCCCGTAAAGAATCTTATCCATGCGTATTGCATGGGCGTCTGAACGAATCCGTTGAGCACATTCCCAATGGAGTAAAGGGCTATGGACAGAAACAGCACACGTGTGCGTCCGAGCTTATCACCCATAATTCCCCAAAGAATACCACCAAGTAGCAATCCGAACATCTGGGTATTTAGGATTAAAAGACCTGTGTCGCCTGAATCGGTCACGCCAAGATCTGCCAATGAAGGGATGCGAATAATGCTAAAAAGTAAGAGGTCATAAATGTCGACGAAATAGCCGAGAGCTGCGACCCAAAGGATTGGTTTACGAAAAATTGAACCTGATGACATGAGTGTTTGTTTGCTTTCTAAAATAGCAAAAACATACTGCCCTGAAGAACACTCCTGGCGATAAGGTTTGGCTATTACACACTTAATGTTATATTGCAAAAACTATTGAACCTCATCATGGAAAAAGAAAAATTTGAATTAGAGTTCCCGCTACGTGCGTCCCCAAAAATGCTGTTCCCGTTTTTGAGTACTCCCTCAGGATTGAGCGAATGGTTTTGTGACGATGTGAATTCGCGTACTGAGCTATTCACTTTCTTTTGGGACGGCTCCGAAGAGCAAGCCATTCTGTTGAAGAAAAAGCAGGATGCTCTAGTAAGATTCAGATGGGTAGAAGATGATGAGGAAGGTCTTGATACCTACTTTGAGTTTAAAATTCAAGTGGACGATCTCACCAAGGACACATCTATCATTGTTACAGATTTTGCAGAGCCTGATGAGATTGAGGAAGCCAAACTTCTTTGGGACAGTCAAATTCACGAACTACAGCACATTATCGGCGCGTAATGCGAAAGATGAAATACTTTTTAATTCCCGCAAGTCTGTTC
>DJCX01000041.1:0-6712 GCA_002430755.1 Flavobacteriales bacterium UBA5939
TCCAAGAAGGTGCGCATTGTAGTTTCCACATCCAGGTTCTTAGCTATAATCTTCTTGTCAGCATCCAAAATGAGTTTCTTGGGCGTTGACGGGATGTAATAGTACCAAAGGAAATTCGGGCGGTCAAAATTGCTTTCAAAGCCATTGACCCAATCAAGATCGTGCTCTTCAATGTATTTTTTCCAACCTGTAAATTCGTTCTCCAAAGTGATGGCTACGACCTCAACCCCTTTGTCCTTATACTCGTCGTACAATTCCTTTAATCGAGGCGTTTCCTTTCTACAATGTCCACATTCACTGTCCCAGAAATACAAGATGGTCACGGGGCTTTGCACCTCGCTCAGCTTAATACGGCCCTTATCTTCTGTGTCAAAAGCAAAGTCGCGTGCTGGATTACCAATGAGCTCCGTAGCTAGCCCCTCAGATTTCTCCTTGATTTTGCCTAAATCTTCCTTGGACATCCAATCGGCATAACCGCTGTTGTAAAATTTCTGTGCCAACCACACGAAAACCTTATCCTCGCCCATGTACTTCGAGGTTTCATACTTATAGGTTGCCGTAGATACGAGCACCTTTTTGACATCCTCTTCCATGGGTTGTGCCAACAATGTATTGAGATAGCTGATAATTGTATCAGGATCGTGGCCTAGAACCTGATCAAAGTAGAGGTCTCTATTTTTCTCAAAAAAAGGATTAATCAACGTACTCGCCGATCCTAGATTCGTGTAATCCCAGAAATGCGCGCGCAACCAATACACATTGGTATCCGGATTCAGGGGCAAGAGCTGTGGCAACAAGAATTCCTTCAGGCCTACATCCTCCATGCCGAGCAAATACGAGCGAATCGCATCTTCTTTTGGACTCGTGCTTAGTAATGTTTTGAACCCTTCAAATTCTTCATGCCCAGGTCCCTTTCGAACCGTAGCTTGGATGTTGTTGTAATCGCCCTCGAACAACACATCGCCATTAGAAACGACGAAATCGAAGGTGTGAGATCCGTCGATGTACGCAATAAAAATACCTTGTTCTGCGTGTTCCCAAGCACCAGAAAAACAGCCGTCCTTTATCGGAAACTCAGCTTTAACTGAGAGGCCATTACCCTTCCAAAAGGCAATCTTAATGGACGACGTAGTATCCGGCAGATTGGTAAAACATCCCGAAATAACAGGATTTTGTTGGGCCGATAAGCCCAGAGACAAGAGCGCAAAACTTAAGATTAGAATCTTCTTCATTGGTCTATTTGAGGTTTGCTGCAAGTTACAAAGTAGCCACCGGAGTACTCCACTTCTCGTGGGTGGCTTCAAACATTTTAACAAGCTCTTGGGTCACTGCAGTCCCTGCCCTGTTCACCAGGATTCTGCCGTCCACTTCAGTAATTGGGGTCAATTCTCCCATCGATCCAGTACCAAAAGCCTCATCCGCCGAATACAGCTCGGTCAATGAGATGTTGCGCTCTTCGACATCCATCCCATGCGCTCGGGCCAATTCCAACACCAACCCACGCGTAATTCCATGCAAACAAGCATCCGCGGTCGGCGTCAACAATTTGCCATTATTTACCATGAAGATGTTCGTTCCGTTCATCTCCGCGATAAATCCTAAGTTGTCGAGCATTAAAGCAGAATCGACTCCCGCCTGATTCGCCTGAATCTTCGCCAAGATGTTATTGATCAAATTATTGTGGTGAATTTTCGAATCTAAATGCATAGGACTGTTGCGACGAATGGCCGAGGTGATGATTCGTATCCCTTTTTCGTTGTCGTATACAGGCGGTTTCCATTCGGCCAAAACAATCAGTGTGCACCCCAGTTGGTTCAATCGCGGGTCCATACCCGAGGTCACCTTCTCTCCCCTGGTCAGGGTCAAACGAATGTGCGTGTCGTCCATCATCCCGTTGGCCTCGAGGGTTGCCCGGATGGCTTTTTTAATGAACGCTCGCGACGGTACACCTTCAAATGCCATGGCTAGAGCACTGTCCTCCAAGCGATCGAGGTGTCTATCCAGGCAATACACGCCGTGCTTATACACGCGCATTCCCTCCCAGACAGCGTCGCCGCCTTGTACTGAGCTGTCGAAGACACTGACCTTAGCTGCATCGCGGTGCACGAGGCCGTCGCCTACCCAAACTTGGATGTCCTTATTTCTTGGATCGAACTGTTGTAGCATAGTATTAAAATTGTAATCGATGGTTATAAAGTGCCTCGTACGCGGGCAATGTTGCCGCAACGATGGCTTCGTGATCTTCTCGTAGCGCTTCAGGCATAGCTTTGGCCGGACCAAATCCTTCACTCTTGTGTACGTTGGCATACCAATGTGGCCACCAAGGTCCGTCGTATTCTTTCTTTCCAGGGGGCCAATTCATCATCTCCTCTCTCGGTGCTAGCCCCAATGCCTCACAAAGCATGGCCATATTTCGGGCAGGGTTCGCCAGCATCTCGTCGGAATCGACCACCACTATCGGTATGTTGCCGTGTTGCAATTGCTGGAATTGGCCCCACTCTTCAAGGAGTCCAATATCTTTTGGGACGATGGTATCGATGACTTTGGTGAAACTCTGCACCACCTTGCGCGGGTGCCTGATCCAAAACAAATAGGCTGCGGGCACCACCCAGTGCCACGGTTGACCGTCCATGTGATGCGCCATATTTTTCAAATAGAGCTCGTCGCAATCGTTAAAAGAACGCACCCATTCCTTCACCCCTTCCAAGCTCGTAGGCCATTGGGCTAAGGTTTGCTCTTTCCCGGGATGATCCAGGTCCAATTCCTTTAAATACACCCCATACATGGGCTCATCTATGACTTTACAACCAGGTCGCTGTGCGAAGCTGTACATCAACGCAGTACTGATGTTGCGGGGGCCAGAAATAGCGTGAATAATCTTGGGCATGTTCTCTTTTGGGAATGGTAATCTTGAGATCAAAGTTGACAAGGATTCCTAAGATACAAGAAGGAGGGCTTTTCTATGACAGTAATTTTGAATTTGTATTTTGGCCATCTACTCGCACAAAATGAAACACATACTCGCAACGATACGCATGGTAGGCCTTGCTGTATTATTTACCCTGACGAGCCTTTTGGTGGTCGTTGGAAGAATCTTCGGAAAGAAAGGTGCCCATGCCATGTTGCGCATTGGTGTGTATTGTAAAGCCCAATTGCTAGGAATACGAAGTAAAGTCCACGGAGAGAGCACGCGTGAAACGCAGTTGATCCTCATCAACCATCCTTCGTACCTGGACATTATGTTCTTGAATTACATCAAGCACCCTACCACCTTATTGGCAGCCAACAACTTTAAGAATTGGCCATTGGTGGGCTGGCTTGGGAAAGCTTTAAACGTGATTTGGATCAAAAGGCACGACCGTAGCGCTGGCAAACAGGTGTTGATTGATGGAGAAAACCGATTCAAAAAGGGACTCTGTTTGATGACCTCGCCGGAAGGCAGAACGTCAGGAACTCACGATATATATCCAGTAAAACCTGGATTATTTCTTCTAGCACAACGTGCAGAGGTTCCCATCACTTTTATGTGCTTCAAGTACAAAAATAATGCTGTGCCTTATTTCCATTCGCTGAAGCAAGGGTTTGTCCCACACTTCTTAAAGCACTTCTGGCAATTGCTCGGACAATGGCGCATTCCAGTAGAAATCTACTTCTCAGAACCTAAATTCTTCAAAGACGCTCAAGAGGCTATGCAAGCCTTCTATGATTTCAACAAAAGGCATTTGCAAGACGTTTTACATTTTGAAGTTCCCGTTAAAGAGGAATTTATTGGTGAAGCGCTGACCAGGATTGACTCATCCAACCTCAGCTTCCGCGCAGAATCCAAAGAAGAATTATTGGCGTAGCCAAAGCGCAAGCAAGCTTACTGGATTTTTTGCCTCGCGGCAAAAGAACCAGATCTCGGTGCTCTTGTACCCAAAGACAAGCCGTGAACAGCTCCCGCTGTTCGATCGTCTTTTTTTAATGGCCCAGAGCGCAAGCAAGCTTACTGGATTTTTTGCCTCGCGGCAAAAGAACCAGATCTCGGTGCTCTTGTACCCAAAGACAAGCCGTGAACAGCTCGCGCTGTTCGATCGTCTTTTTTAATGGCCCAAAGCGCAAGCAAGCTTGGCTTTGTTCCATTAAAAAAGCCGTGCACCCTTCGATGTACGGCTTTTTCTTTGTGAGCTATACTGGATTCGAACCAGTGACCTCTGCCCTGTCAAGGCAGCGCTCTGAACCAACTGAGCTAATAGCCCTCGAGTAGCTGCGTAAATGTACACAATGACACTTTAATCATAAGTTTCTTTAAATAACTGTAAATGATAGTGCTACACTCGGAATTAAAACTCACCTTCGTGCTTTATTATTACCATATGAATCAAGGAACAGTAAAGTTCTTTAATACTGACAAGGGATTTGGCTTTATTAAAGACGACAATTCAAGCACTGAGTACTTCGTGCACGTAACAGGTCTAGTTGACCAGATTAGCGAAGGCGATGCAGTCGAGTTTGAATTGAAAGAAGGAAAGAAAGGATTAAACGCTGTGAACGTAAAGCAAGCGTAAGCAATACCTCAAGATTTCAATGAAGGCCTTCCTTACGGGAGGCCTTTTTTATTGCTAGCTTTAACCATTATGAAAGGAACTGTAAAATTTTACAACATCGATAAAGGCTTCGGCTTTATTAAAGAAGAAGGTGCCGACAATGAATACCACGTGCACATCAGTGGCCTCAAGCACCAGATCACCGCAGGAGATACGGTAACCTTCGACTTGCAGGAAGGTGAGAAAGGTAAGAGCGCCGTAAATGTGATGTTGGAATTATAAAAAACCCGCGCCTGTGGCGCGGGTTTTAGAAGCCCCGAAGGGAATCAAACCCTTATCTCAGGTACCGGAAACCTGCATTCTATTCGTTGAACTACGGAGCCGGAATATTATCCAATTACTGAACCGCTCGCTGCGCCGCCCGCTGGGCTCATAAGGCGCAATTTACCGTCTTCGTCTTCGGCCATCAGCAGCATGCCTTGGCTTTCTACCCCACGAATCTTACGTGGAGGCAGGTTCATTAATACTGTCACTTGCTTACCCACCATTTCTTCTGGTGAAAAGTGTTCAGCAATACCACTTACAATGGTACGCTTATCAAGGCCTGTATCTACCAAGAATTTGAGCAGTCGGTCTGCTTTTGGTACGCGCTCTGCTTCCACGATGGTTCCTACGCGAAGGTCCATTCCCATGAATTGATCAAAGCTGATATCTTCCTTCTGTGGTGCGTGCGTGCTCTCTTCCACTATTACTTCTTTTTGAACTAAGGTTGCTTCAAGTTTGGCGCGCTGCGCTTCCACCTGGCTGTCTTCAATTTTAGCAAATAACAATTCCGCTTTGCCAAGCTGCGTACCAGCGGCAACGATGGTTTCGTTGTTGGTCGCTTCCCATTCTGGCAAGGTGTCCATCGCCAGCATGCTGCGGAGCTTCGCCGCTGTTGTTGGAAGGAACGGTTCAAAGACGATGCTCAATACCGCCGTGATTTGTGTGGCGACATAAAGTACCGCTCCGGCACGGGCTGGATCTTGTTTGTATACTTTCCAAGGCTCTTGCTCCTGAAGGTATTTATTTCCAAGGCGGGCAACACTCATGGCCTCACCGATCGCCTCACGGAATTTGAAATCTTCCAAATTTTTGGCAATACGACGTCCGTATTGAGTCATCGTAGCTAATGCCTCGCGGTCTGCGTCCGTTAGCGTACCAGGCTCTTGTACTACACCGTCGTAGTATTTGTGTGTAAGTACCATCACGCGGTTCACGAAGTTTCCAAAGCCTGCTACAAGCTCGCTGTTGTTGCGCTGCTGGAAGTCCGCCCAGGTGAAGTCGTTGTCCTTGGTTTCAGGCATTGTAGCAGTGAGCACGTAGCGAAGTACGTCCTGCTGACCTGGGAAATCTTGTAGGTATTCGTGCAACCAGACCGCCCAGTTTTTCGAGGTACTCAACTTGCGACCCTCAAGGTTGAGGAATTCGTTCGCCGGCACCTGCTTTGGCAACGCATAGTCGCCGTGCTGCTGCAACATGGCTGGGAAGATGATACAGTGGAATACGATGTTGTCTTTTCCAATGAAGTGCACGATTTCCGCATCCTCGCCTTTCCAGTACTGCTCCCAATCGTTCGGTAGAAGTTCCTGAGTGGCACTAATGTACCCGATAGGCGCATCGAACCATACGTACATGACCTTACCCTCGGCACCTTCAATAGGCACAGGGACGCCCCAATTCAAATCGCGAGTCATCGCACGCGGTTGCAGTCCATCGCCGGCATTTAACCAGCTCATGCACTGGCCGATGACGTTGGGTTTCCAGTTTTCGCGGCTCTCCAAGAACGTACGCAGATCATCGCTGAGTTTATCGAGCGGCAAGAACCAATTTGTCGTATTGCGCAACTCAGGTTTAGCGCCGCTTAGGGCACTCTTAGGGTTGATCAATTCGGTAGGCGACAACGACGTACCACATTTCTCACATTGATCGCCGTAGGCTTCTTCATGGCCACATTTAGGACAAGTCCCAGTGATGTAGCGGTCGGCCAAGAATTGGCCCGCCTCAGGGTCAAAATACTGCTGCGTTTCCTTCGCTTCAAGCGCACCTTTCTCGTAGAGGTTCATGAAGAACTCCTTGGCATTCTTGTGGTGCTGCTCGCTAGAAGTGCGGCTGTAATGGTCAAAGCTAATCCCAAACTCTTCGAA
>DJCX01000041.1:7029-20760 GCA_002430755.1 Flavobacteriales bacterium UBA5939
CACCGTGCTCGTCAGAGCCACAAACGAACTTCACATCCCGACCCCGCATTCGCATGTAGCGCACGTAGATGTCCGACGGCAAATAGCAGCCGGCCAAGTGACCAATGTGGATGGGACCGTTGGCATACGGCAAAGCAGCCGTGACCATGATTTTTTTGTTCGTACTCATGTGGACTAATGACCTAATTAATGGTATCGCGAAGATAGGAAGGTTTTATGTGCTATTTTTCCGCTATGAAACAAAGAATTCCCGCTTTATTAAAGCCCGGCGATTTGATCGGATTGAGTGCCACCGCAAGGTTTGCCACTAGGGAAATGATTTCAACGGCCAAGGCCTACATCGAAGCAGCGGGCTTCAACGTCTTTTATTCTGAAGACATTTTACTACAGGAAGGACAGGTAGCCGGTACGAAAGAGGCGCGTATTCGTACGACCAATGCGCTCATACACAACGAAGAAGTCAAGGCTATTTGGAACATCCGAGGTGGATATGGGAGCGCCGAAATTGTAGACGATATTGATTGGGACGCCTTGCAAGCACAGCCTAAGTGGCTCATTGGTTTTTCAGACTTTACCACCTTTTTATCGCATGCTTACCAAAAAGGCATACCTAGTATTCATGCTGCCATGCCGGTAAGCTTTGAAAAAACGACTAAGGATGACCTCCAGGCCACTTTTGAATTGCTTCAAAACGGACCAAAACCGCTCGCCCTTACCTCGGCAGCAACCCCTTGCAGCGGTAAAGTCATTGGTGGGAATTTGAGCGTCATTTATTCCATCTATGGAACGCCTACCCTTCCAACATTGGAAGGTTCAGTACTGCTGCTTGAGGATTTAGACGAATACCATTACCACCTCGACAGAATGCTCCTCGCTTTGGAACGAAAAGGTGCCTTTAAAGGAGTGAGCGCTGTTCTCTTGGGCCAATTCTCTGACATCCATGACCACGACATACCCTGGGGAGACGCAGTAGAACACACCTTGGTCAAATACTTTGAAGCCGCAGGAATTCCGGTACTTCAAAACATGCCTTTCGGGCATACTTCACGGCAGTTTCCAATTGTCATTGGCAGCCATGCTGAAATTTCTCAAGACGAAATCGTCTTCACACTCTAAGTTGCTGATAACTTAGAGTTTTCCACCATTCTTGCTAGCGAACACTATATACAGCAACCTTTGTACATGGATTATCGATTGTACGAGAAGCATGCGGCAGCTTACCTGAGAAATGAACTTTATGAGGTCTTGGTCGAAAACTATAGACGCTCGCGTACTCAGATTGATGTTGTCGCTCGAAAAAATGGCGTACTGCTTGTTGCCGAAGTGAAATATCGGAGGCACGGAGGGCTCCCTGAAGAGCTTATTTCCCACGGGCAAAAAAAGCGTATTCAACGAGAAATAGGTCCTTTAATGGTCAAATACCACTGCAAGGAGTGGCAGCTCCTGCTCTTCTTTTACCGGGGTAAAAGTTTCGTGCCTGAAATAATTGCCCTAGAATGTTAGTCATTCCCTCGCTATTGTAGTGTTAATGGCCTCGAACTAAGCTAACTTTGCATAAAATATTCCTGCCATGCGCAACAGTCGTTCTAATAGCAACGGACCTCGTCGAGGAAAGTCTCAAAACTCAAACAATCGCTTCGCAAGTGGCCCTAAAAAAACTTGGGACCGCGAGGAAAGAGGTGACCGCCCAGAGCGCGGTGCTCGCCCTACGAAAAAATACAGAGGCGTTCGCAACAAAACTGCGGAGCAACTCAGTGGTGCTAGCGACGAAGTTCGTTTGAATAAGTACTTGTCAAATGCAGGCATTTGTTCACGTCGCGAGGCTGATGACCTCATTGGTGCGGGATTGGTTTCGGTTAACAATAAAGTTGTGACTTCCATGGGCTACAAAGTGAAGCCTACGGATGTTGTAAAATACAACGGCACTACGTTGAAGACAGATAAGATGCGTTATGTGCTCTTAAATAAGCCAAAGGGATTCCTCGCTTCGATGGATGATCCCAAAGCGCGTAAGACTGTTTTTGATCTTGTTGGCAATGCATGCAACGAAAGAATCTACCCTGTTGGGCAGATGGAACGCGGCAGCACTGGAGTACTGTTGTTTACCAACGATGGTGATACTGCGAAAAAATTGACCAAAGGAGTTAATGGTGCAGCGAACATCTATCATATAGTGCTTGATAAGCCGTTAAGTAAACAGCAGCTCGATACTATTGCCGCAGGCACTGTCCTAGAAGATGGACCGGTTCCTGTGGAGGAAATCAGTTTTACCGACGAGAAGAACAAGCGAGAATTAGGCATGCGTATTCACGTAAACAAGCCTCGAATAGTTCGCCGTCTGTTTGCTCATTATGGTTTCGAGGTAGAAAAATTGGACCGCGTATCCTTCGCAGGTCTAACTAAAAAGAGATTAAATAGAGGCGAATACAGACACCTCGATGCTAAAGAGGTGGGCTTCTTAAAAACGAGATAAGAAAATGCGTAAGGCATTGAAGGTTCTTGGTATACTGCTCTCAATTGTGGTGTTGCTCTTAGGTGGCGCCGCCGGGTACATTTATACGCAACAAGATGCCATCATCGACGGCGGCGTAGCAAAGATTAACGAGCAGCTCAAGGCACCCGTTTCGGTGGGCACTATCGAGCTTGATCTGCTTGGTGGATTCCCTCGAGTACGCATCGCCCTGAACGATGTGCGCATCGAAGACCCGCTGCGAAAAGACGAATTTCTCCTAGAAGCACAATATGTAGGTCTCGGTATGAATGTATTCTCTGTTATTCAAGGGGAATATGTGGTTGAAGAGCTCAGTCTTGGTGAAGGCCGATTGAATCTGTACGATAATGGGAGGTCGGCGAATTGGGATTTATTTAATTCTACCGAAGATGATGCATCTACGAGCGTGGGATTGGACCGCGTTGAACTTCAAAATTTAGCCCTTGCCTACCTCGCTCCTAAGGACGGTATCGACTATAAATGTTATGCAAATAATGCAGTTCTTTCTGGGGTCATTGATGAAGCAATTACCTTGAGTGGACGCGCGGATCTCACAGAAAACGAACTTCGTTTAGATCGAGAACTCTGGGTACGTGAAGCTGCACTTTCAGGAGCCTTTGCCTTTACAAGCGAAGGAGAGAACTGGGAGATCACTTCGTCAAAAATCAATGTGAATGGTGGCGCTTTGAGCGGCTCTTTGAACCAAGACGGTGGTGAATTGGCTTTGGAAACGGGGGATCTGCTGCCCATCATGAAAAGTCTACCGCTGCTCGAATTTGAAGATATTGCCATCGAGAAATTCAACAGCTCGCTACGCTGGAAGGGCACCTACGATCAGTGGGTACTGTACCTACAGCCCGTGGGTAGTGCGTTCTCTTACAAGGGGATTGCCATTTCAGACTGTAGTGCCAGCGTTGATATTCTTTGGGACGATGTTCCTAGCATCAACATTGAAAATATCGCCCTGAAAACGACCACCGGGGAATTGCGCGGTTCAGCTTCGCTGGATGGTAAAAAACCATTGCTGAGTGCCAATGTTGAGGGCGGCTCTAACCTAAGTGAACTCTTCGCGTTTGTAGAGGTAGAAACCCTGATCAACCCCATGGGATTCTGGAGCGGCACTGAGCTTACTATAGCACAACGCTTTAACAATTGGGACGAATTTGAGCCCATTGGAGAGACTGTGTTTGAAGGGAATTTACAGTTGAAAGAGGTGAGCTTTGGGATCAGCGAGAGTAACATCAACTTCGAGAATCTTGAGGCGGAATTAACCGTAAAAGGTGATGATATCAGAGTTGATCGTTGTTTCGTGCAGAGTGGACCCAACAACGCAGTGGCCACTGGCGCTGTCCTTGATGCATTAAACGGACGACCACAAGTGGCGTTGCGCCTAGAAAGTCCGACTATAGATGCCGACCCCCTACTCTTTTGGGAATTTGAAGATAGTGAAGACCAAGACGAGGATTTCGGGTTCGATTTTGAGGTAGACCTATTCATCGACAACCTCAACCTAGGAAAGTTTGACGGTAAAGGATTGCGAGGGACCATCTACAACCGAGGCACAAAGCTTCTAGGTAGAGAAATGCGCATTGACGGATGTGGTGGAACCTTCCGAGGAAATTGGGCCTTGGCAGAAGAATCTACGGGCAGCCGTTTTTGGAGTACCGCATCCTGTACGACCATAGAAATGGACCAGCTTCTGAAAAGCTTCGACAGCTTTGATATTGAAGACCTGGATGAAAGTAATTTGAAAGGGACGGTGAACGCGACAGCGGAATTGACTTTCCACTTCGATAGAGAATGGGATGTCATCTCACAGCGCACCAGTATTGACGCTGAGGCTGAAGTACGAAACGGAACCCTACAGAACTACGCACCGCTCCAAGAGCTTAGTGCCTTTGTGGACCGCGACGAACTCTCGCGCATCGACTTTCCGTATTTAAAGGGACCGTTCCAGATTCGCGGAGATACCTTGATTATTCCAGAGACTCGCGTGGACAATAGTGCCATCAATCTATGGGTGAACGGTTGGCAGAATCTGGAGACCGATGATATCGAATACAGCATCCGGATTGGGCTCAAAGATTTGGCCTTGCGTGGTAAAAATTCGAATCGCGATTTGGGAACTTGGGTGGCAGAAGCTGAAACTGAAAATCAGCCCTACATGAGGCTTCTTGTGGGCTGTAACCTGGACGATCCGTGTATCAGCTTGGACCGACAGCAGATTCGCACCTCCCTGAAATCGACACTCAAGCAAGAGAAAGAAGACCTAAAGACCCTCTTCAAGCGCGACGAAGAGGAGGAACGTCAAAACGACAGGAATAAGGGCAGTTTTGAATTGCTCTGGCCGGAATCGGACAGCCTACAGGTTCACTTAGGGCGGTAACTACTTTGGGGCGAACGTCGCCAAGAACTGATTTCGATGGTCCTTTCCTGCCTTTTCCAACCCGATACGTACAATCAAACGCGTGTACAAACCTTCCTGCAAATAGGCCGCCATATGATCTTCGGCCAATTCAGGTTGCTGCTGCCACAAACATTTCATCAACCAGCCAATGGCCTTTTGTAAAATCTCAGGGGCATCCTCTGCAGCTACCGGTGCGTAGGCAAGTAATTCATCGTACCTACCTTGTTTTAACATCCACAGTTGTGCTACGATTGCCGCACGCTTCTTCCACATATTTGGACTTTCAAGCAATTCCTCCAACGTGGAAAAATCGTCTGTTTTAAAGGCGTGTTGCCCAAAAACCTTGTGTGCACATGTATCTACCAGATCCCAGTTATTAATGCCTTCAAAGCAGCTGTACAACACATCGTGCCAATGCTGCCTGCGTTTACGCTCCTTCCCGTAATAGCGCATTAAGGTGAAAAGCGCTGTGTGACGCACCTCGTGAATGGGGTGCACAAGACCGCTGCGTAAAACGCGCTCGTCCCACTGATCGAAATACATTTTAGCAACCTTCTGACGGTCAGGAACCATCACGCCCATGAACGTATCGCCTTCGGCGTAGCCACCTTCAAACGTTTGAAAGTAGCGCATGAAATCGCTGATGCGGTCCGGCTGGGCATAAGGTATTAATGCCTCGTGAATGGGATGCAACTGCATTACATCTCCTCAGCAAACAGGGCGTCCAAAGTACCTTGCGCTAGCGGGTGGTACGACGCTCTAGAGTCCATATAAATCCTTTTGGCCCAAGCTTGGCGTTTTTCATCGCCTTCCAACATACTCTGATACATCGGCACTATAAACTTGCGGCGCCCTACGCTGCCCAAAAAGCTCTCTACCTTGTTGATATAAATGTCATTGTCGTAGCCCTCAAAACCTGTCTTAAGGATGGCGGAATACCATGCTGCCACTATCTCAGGGTTTGGACTGCCGCTAAAACCGTAGTTTCCGTCTGCCAACGCATAATGTCCTTCCGTAGCACCTCCGGCCTCAAGACCTCTGATGTAGCGGAGCCATTCCTGGGTGGTCCAGCGGATGGTCGTTTCTTGCGGTAAATAAGCCATACTTCGTGCATCCGCTGCATCTGGATCCACATTCAACAGCATCGTCACAGCATCGTCTACCACGACGAAGCGGTTCGAAGCTGGGAACGGACAGTTCACAGGTAGCCCAGTGCCGTATACCCACTGTTCTACACCTACTTTGTCCCATTGCTCTTGAGTCATCACCGCGGCCAATTCCTGCAAGAAGACTTCGGTAACCATGGTCTTGAATTTGTACTTATCGAAGTAGTAGGTTAAGAATTCGTCCCACTTTTCGCGGCCCACCGTGTTCTCGCATAAGCGCAAGAAGTGGAACCCTTTATCGTAGGCAATGGCATTTACACCGTCGTCCGGGTTCTCACCTTTCAAATCTTGTTTCAAAGAGGTCGCCTCCACATTTTCCTCCAGCATCACGGCCAATTCTTTTTGCAAATCATCGTAGCTCAATGCCTCGAGCATATCCGCAAAATCGACCCCGTAGAGCTTCTCCATAATGCGCATCTCAAAGTAGACCGTGAAGCCTTCATTGATCCAGAAGTCGTTCCAAGTGGCGTTGGTCACCAAATTTCCGCTCCAGCTGTGGGCCAGCTCGTGCGCAATCAGACTAACCAAGCTCATATCGCCAACGACAACCGTCGGCGTCAAGAAGGTCAGTCTTGGATTTTCCATCCCTCCAAACGGGAAAGACGGCGGGAGAACAAGCATGTCGTATCGTCCCCAATAATAGGGACCGTACATCTCCTCCGCATCGGCAATCATATCCTCAGTCTGTGCGAATTCGTAAGCCGCATTGCGTACCATTTCTGGTTCTGCATATACCCCCGAGCGCTCGCCCAAAGGAATGAACGCCAGATCACCCACACCCAATGCGAGCAAGTAAGAAGGTATAGGCTGCGGCATGCTAAATTCATAGATGCCCTCGTCATTTTTTTGTGTTGGATTTGACGCACTCATTAGCGCCAAAACCTCCTTCGGCACCTTCACAGTAGCCTCATAGGTAAACCTCACCCCTGGACGGTCTTGACAAGGCACCCACGTCCTTGCAAGGATGGCTTGACTTTGCGTAAACAAGAACGGCTGACGTTTCCCTTGGGTCAATTCCGCCGGGTACCACTGCAACGCCTCAGCCTCTGGTGAGGTCTCATAAGTAATGGAAACTTCTTTAGAATCTGGACCGAGGTCATACACGATAAGCGCAGATCCTAGAAGCTCATCGTCGTACTCCAAATCCCAAATGGGTTCTTGACCGTCAAGAGTTACCTTAGAAATAGCAAGGTCCTTCACATCAAATATGACTTCACTACCGTGATTTTCATCTAGGGTCCAAGTTGCCGTCGCCGTAATGACTTTCTGGTCAAAATCTACCGCTGCTTCCCAATTCAAATGCGTCACTTTGGATTCCTCACGAGAGTAACTGTGGGGATCTTCGAACAGCTCCGCGCGCACAGAAGTATCTGCTTCCACCACTACTTTAGCGGGCTGTGGCGCACTGGCAGGTGCTGTTGTTTCTTGATTACAAGCTGTGAAAACTAGGGCCGACAAAACGGCTGTACTCAGGGAAAAACGTATTTTCATGGGTGTATTTTCTAATGCAACCCAATTTACCGCAAATGAAACAAAATAATAGCCTTCTCACTCGTCTTATCGTTTCCTCCCTATCTGTTTTTCTCGCTGGTTGGCTCTTGCCCGGCGTTCAGATTGATAGCTTTACCACGGCCGTTGGAATCGCTATTGTCTTAGGCCTATTAAATGCCACCCTGAAGCCGCTGCTCATTGTCATCACCATTCCTATCACGGTAATGAGCCTTGGTCTATTTCTGCTCATCATCAACGCCATTATCATTGGCGTAGCAGACCAGTGGATCGATGGACTTCACGTACGAAGCACATGGACGGCCATACTCTTCAGCTTCCTGATTTCTACTATTAGTTCGTGGATGTACCGCTGGGGTGAGAACAGGTAATTAATCCTCTAGACGTACGAGTTCCCATTGCGCATCTATGCCAAAGGTCTTTTCAGCAAGTCGCAGGAAATTATCCGTGCGATCACTGAGGTAAAATGCATTTCCTTCGCCGTGCTCACCTATCCAATGTTTGGAAACGGCCTCGGCAACTATGGAAGGTGCATCTATCCAGTGTACTCCTGAAAGAATAGAAGCTGCGGCCTCTTCTAATAATGGGTAATGTGTACATCCAGGAACAAGCGAAGTAATGCCTTTCATCGCGGGGTCATTTAAGTAGTGTGCCAGAACACTGGCATCTATTCCTGTACCTAGAAATCCGTCTTCGATTAAAGGGACAAGTAATGGCGTAGCCAATGCTTGAAGCTCAACCTCGCTGTTTTTGGCTGCAAGTTTCTGAGAGTAGGCACCGCTGCGAACCGTGGCGCGCGTGCCAAGCAAGCCCACCTTTTGTGGAGGAAGGGACGCTAGATAATCGACCACCGGGTCAATCACATTAACAAAGGTCAATTCGGGAAAGCGCTCCTCCAAGGCTTTACCTGCAGCTGCGCTAGCACTGTTACAAGCAATAACTATAAGTCCGCACCCTTGCTCTTTTAAAAACTGTACAATCTCCATACTGTAGCCAACGATGGCCTCGTCGCTCTTATCTCCGTAAGGAAGGTGAAGCGTATCGCCATAATAAACTTTGGCAGCATCGGGCAGCATCTTATTGAGCGCGCGAAGCACCGTAAGACCTCCCAGTCCACTATCAAATAAGCCTATTTTTCCAATGCTACTCATGCCGCGTAAATTTACCAATAATCTAGCCACAAAAAACCCCTCGCCGGCTGCGCCAACAAGGGGTCTGAAAATCTATTTCTTTCGGCTTATTGGATGCCCAACTCAGCCTTAACAAGCGGCATGATATCTTCACCACCGTCCAAATAAACAACTACGGCTTTTGAAGCTGAAGCATCAAGTACGTAAGCGAACCCATTATCAGCAGCTACTTTATTTACTGCCTCTTGTGCCTTCTCGATGATAGGCAACATAAGATCCATCTGCTTGCGCTGAAGTTCTTGTTGAGCACTCTGGTTGAACGCCATGATGCGCTGACCCATAGCTTCTAGCTCTTCTTGCTCCTTCTGAAGACGCAATTGAGTCCACGTATCTACGTTTGCCTGTGCGTTCTGCATCTTAGTCATGTACTCTTCCTGCATCGCTTGAGCATCGCCCTCAAGTTGACCTTGGTACTTTTGAATTTCTGCTTGTGCTGCCTGAGTCTCTGGCATAACTGCCAATAGCTCATCAACATTAATGTGACCTACTTTTTGCTGAGCAACTGAGGTTGTAGCAAAGCCCAATGTCAAGGCAAGTGCGAGTAATACTCTTTTCATTTCTATTGTTTTTATCGCTTTAAACTATTTAATACTTCATCGCTGTAGTCCTTGTCCTTATCGACAAAAAGAACACCACTTTGGGCACTTTTGTCAAGGACCAATTCCAATTTACGCTTTCTAGCAACTGCTTGTACAGCACCAAAAACCTTGTCTTGGATGGGTTGAACCAACTGGTTACGCTTTTCAAATAACTGCCCCTCAGGTCCGAAGTATTTTTGTTGAAGAGCTATGACCTCGGCTTGCTTAGCCTCGATACCCTCTTCTCTTTTTTCTAATTTCTCTGGCGAAAGTAAGATACGTTCTGCATCTAATGCGTCTTTCAAGCTCTCTAATTCACTTTGAAGTGCACTTACTTCTCCTGCCCACTGCTCACTCAGCTTATCAATCTGACTTTTTGCTTGTGCATATTCCGGTAGGCTCTTCAAAATGTAATCGGTATCCACCACACCATAACGCTGGCCAAACACTGCTGTGCTCAACACAAGGGCAAGGGTAAGAAAGAGACCTTTACATTTCATTGCGGCGAAGGTAGCTAAATTTAGAACTGTTGACCAATGATGAAGTGCGTCTGCCAACCACTCGCGGTCGCGCCGTTCGGCTCTGGATCAAATCCATACCCAACATCTACACCCATCAAACCGAACATCGGCATGAAGATACGGATACCGGCACCGGCACTTCTCTTGAGGTTAAACGCTCGGTAGTCCCAGAAATTATCGTAGTTGTTACCCGCTTCCATAAACACCAATGGGAACACCTGTGCTGAAGGCGTATTGGCAATGATGTAACGCGCTTCGAAGATGTATTTGTTGTACAACGCTCCACCACCTGCTGGTGTAATAGAGTTATTTTGATAACCGCGCAGGCCGATGATTTCACGACCGTCAATAACGAAGTTGGTCAAACCGTCACCACCCACGTAGAAACGCTCAAACGGCGGAAGGCCTAAGTCTTTATTGTAGCTTCCCAAGAAACCAAACTCACCGTGTGTACGAATGACAAACTTAGAGGTGATCGGTGCAAACCAATCCGCATTCAACTTCCACTTGTGGTATTCAACGAGACGGAAGCGCTCCTCTGAGGTCAAGTTTTTGTAGTCAATGTCATCACGGAACATGCTAAACGGCGGAGTAAGTTCTGCCGCAAAGCTGATCTGTGAACCGCGCGTTGGGAAGATTGGTACATCCGTGTTGTTACGACCTAGCGTAAACTTGTAATTCACGTTGTTCGAAATCCCCTTTCTGTAGTTCAAGAATCCCGTTGGGAAGTTGTCGAGGTTAAATCGACGAAACTCAATTCCTTGGTACAAGGTGAAGTAATCGTCCGGCCACTTCAAACGCTGACCCAACCCGAAGTTGATACCTGTGATGTACAAACTTTGGCGGTTCGGGTTCGTACGCTCAACCCCGTTGGTTTGTACGTTGTGGTAAATCGTTCCGGTGAAACTGTTCGGCTTGCGACCGCCCAACCAAGGTTCCGTAAATGAGGCATTGTAGCTCTGGAAGTACAGACCGTTTGACTGTGCACGGATGTTAATCGTTTGACCATCACCCGTTGGCAACGGTTGCCAAGCGCGTTTGTTGTTGATGTTGCGTGCCGAGAAATTGTTGAAGTTTAGACCTAAGGTTCCAACCACACGTCCGGCACCCCAGCCCCCTTGCAATTCAAGCTGCGACGTCGAGCGCTCTACCACGGTGTACTCTAAATCCACCGTTCCTGTCTGTGGATCCGGTACAGGATTTACACCAATCTGCTGCTGGTCAAAATAGCCCAACTGCGAGAGCTCACGAATGGTACGTTGAATCATCGCCTTAGAGAATAAATCTCCGGGCTTCGTGCGTACCTCGCGGTAAATCACATGATCGTTTGTTCTTTCGTTACCGCTAATGCTCACCTTGCGAATAGTCGCTTGGCGGCCTTCTTGGATACGAATCTCGATATCAATGGTGTCGTTCGTTACATTCTTCTCCACTGGAATAACCTGTGAGAACAAGTAACCGTTGTTCAAGTATATCGAAGCAACGTCGTTACCGTTCGGATCGAAACTTACGCGCTCGTTCAAGTGCTGCGAGTCGTAGATATCGCCGCGATTAATTTTCAAGATGCCCGAGAGAAGTTCCGTTTCATATTTCGTGTTCCCTATGAAAGTAATATCTCCGAAATAGTACTTCTTACCTTCCTCAACAGTAATGTCAATCTGTACCAGTTCGTCACTAATGCTGTAAACCGTATCACTCACTACACGGGCATCACGGTACCCTAGCGTGTTGTACTTAGCAACGATGGCGCGAAGATCTTCACGGTACTCCTTCTTCTTGAGCTTGGACGATTTGAAGATCGCCTTGCCCTTGATTTTGGTGTTTTTCATCGCCTTGCGGAGCACTTTTTCGCTTACGGCTTCGTTCCCCGTGAAAACGATGTCGCCAATTTTCACACGTGCACCTGGGTCAATCTTGAAACCAAGGATTACCGCGTTATTGTAGGTAGTATCCACCTTTTCAAGCACCTCTACTGCTGCATTCAAATAGCCCTTCTCGTAGAAGTACTTCTTGATTTTGTTGCGGCTCATCACCTTGAGGTTTTCATTGACCACCTTACCGGCGCGCAGATCAAGCTCTTCTCGGATATCATCCTTCCAGGCCTTCTTCAGACCCGTCATGTAGTATTTACTAAGTTTTGGGAGCGCCACCAGCTGTATGTCTAGGTAGACTTTCTTACCAACCTTATTGACTACTTTGAATGTAATGTCCTCAAAGAGTTGTTGGCGCCACAACGTGCGGATAGCATCGGCAAGTTTTGGATCTGGAAACTGAATATTATCACCAACGCGCAAGTTGGTCAACATGATGACTACATTGGGATCCAATGAGCCTGCACCCGTTACAGTGATGCCGGCAATCTCATAATTGATTCCTGGGATAAGGTTATAGTCGCCGCCAGTGGTGACTTGTGCTTTTGTCGTAAAAGAGGAAATGACCAAAAGTAAAATGGCCAAAAATCTATTCTTCATGTTCTTACTTCACAGTTAGCTGTTCTGAAGTCTGTCCAAAGCGACGCTCTCTCTTTTGAAAAGAAGCGATGGCTTCGTACAACCCCTCAGCATCGAAGTCAGGCCACAAGACTGGAGTAAAGTAAAACTCCGCATAAGCAAGCTGCCAAAGCAGGTAATTGCTTATCCGTTGCTCCCCCGAAGTGCGCACAAGAAGATCCGGGTGAGGCATTCCTGCCGTAAACAAGTGTTTCTCCACATGCTCTTCTGTAATGCTTTCTGGGTCCAATTTTCCTTCGGCTACCTCTAGGGCTACCTTGCGTATGGCTTGAACCATTTCGTCCTGTGAGCCGTAGCTCAATGCAAGCGTCAAAGTTAACCCATCATTGCCGGATGTGGCATTAATTACAGAGATTAACTTTTTATTTGCTTTTTCAGGTAGCGAGCCAATATTTCCAATGGCATTTAGACGCACATTATTCTTCTGAAGCACCGGCAATTCCTTCTCTAGCGCGGTCATTAGAATATTCATCAAAGCGTCTACTTCGGTTTTTGGTCGGTTCCAATTTTCTGTTGAAAAGGCATAGACGGTCAAGAATCCTAGGCCGAGCTCTGCTGAAGCCGTCGTAATTCGGCGCAAAGCCTCGACACCAACCTCGTGTCCACGAACGCGCGTCATGAATCCCTGCTGCTTCGCCCAACGGCCGTTGCCGTCCATAATCACGGCAATGTGTTTAGGCATGTTGTCGGGATCGAGACCTGCTTTGAGTCTATTTTCTCGGTATGTTTTAGAATCCGCTACAGCGTTCATCACGAGGACTTAGGTTATAGAAAATGGTTACGCCAGCAAAAATAGCCCAATCTGTTGTTTTGGCATTGCCTCTGGCCAATCCATTGCTGTAAGGTACATTTCCTGGGTTCGCAAAGTAGGCAGCCATGGCATTGCGTTCCTCGGCAAGGTCCACAGCGTTCACATAATCGCCGGAGGTATCGTCCATATAATCGGACCCGTAACGGCGCCAACCGACCTCCGCAGTCATACTCCAGTCACGTGCAAGCGACCTCCTGTAGCCCATACCCATGGGCACCGTAATAGTCGTGGTTCCGTAGAAAAGCTGATCGCTTAGATCCGTTTGTTGGCCTTCTGTACCCAAAGGTCGCAAGTCGACCCACTCATTGTTGTATTCCCCTTGAGGATTGTAGGCTGTTAAGCCGATACCGCTGAAAATGTAGAAGCTTTGGTTGTTCTTGGTTCCCGTTCCATACGGCCAAAAATTAAATTCGGTGAGGAAGGCAAATTCATCGACCGCTGTTCTGAAGTCAATATTGCGGACGCTCTTAAAATCGTCCTTTGCCCAACTGTCGCTGCTGCCAATAGTCGCTCGAGTGTAATTAAAGCGTGTGCTCCAATGCCAATTG
>DJCX01000025.1:0-20295 GCA_002430755.1 Flavobacteriales bacterium UBA5939
GCCGTCATAAAAAGAGCGGCAATGCTAACTCGGAGCGTACCTACTTGAGTGTAGGTGAAGCTTTGGAGACCTCGTTTCATGAGGATGAAGGATGAGCCCCAGATTAAGGCAAGTCCAATGAAAATGAACCAAGGCAGTAAGGGGTTGTTTTCTTTTGTAGTGCTCATGCGGCAAATTTGTAACAAAAAGCACAGTCCTTTTCCTGACCGCCCTTAATTTTGTAAAAAAATAGAGTGATGAAATACACTGTACTACTTGCAGCAACATTGGTCCTAGCATCTTGTTCATCTCCTGAACCAGAGTCGCTTACTATTCCGGCAACGGCTATTGAACCTATGGCAGAAGCAACAGCCAATGCTGAGGCGTCCTTATTTATTTCTGGAATGACCTGTGAAATGGGCTGTAAGGGCATTATTGAAAGCAAGCTTGGAAAGAGTGCTGGTATTGTCAATTTCGAGATCACTTTTGCGGATAGTACCGCTATTGTTTCTTACGATTCAACCTTAGTGAGCCCATCTGAAATAACAGCGCGTGTAGCTGCTGTTGGTGGTGGAGATTTGTATTCGGCTACCTTGAAATAAAAGATATGGTCAGTCCACTTATCAAGAAGCTTGCGACGGTTTCCCTGGTTTTTATATTCTTAGTCATCCTAGCTGGATCAGTAGTTAGAGCTACGGGTTCAGGGATGGGATGCCCGGACTGGCCGCAATGTTTTGGGTACAATATTCCTCCTACCGATGTGGAGACATTGACTTGGCGAGAGGGTAAAACCTTTGAAGAGGGGCAAATGATACTTCTCGAGGAACGCTTTTGGGTAGCCAAATCGGATCTTGTGACTGGTGCGGTTTTTAACCAAGAGAATTGGACACTATTTGACCGTCACGAATACACCATATTTAACCCAGTGCATACTTGGATTGAGTTTATTAATCGACTCATTGGTGCATTGTCAGGACTTCCAATACTTCTAATGACGCTTCTTGCCTTCGTTCAGGTGCGAAAAAACGTATGGAACGCGGTACTTTCTTTTGGTGTGCTGTTTTTACTAGGATTTGAAGCGTGGTTGGGCAAGCTTGTGGTGGATGGAAACTTGGTTCCGAACCAGATAACGATTCACATGATGGGTTCGGTAGCAATTGTGCTCTTATTGCTAGCTATTCGCGCTAGAAATGATAATAGTTCACAGGTTCTCCCTAAATCCATTTTTCGTGTACTAATTGCTTTATTGGTGGCCGTTGTCATTCAAATTTTTCTCGGTACCCAAACCAGAGAGTTGGTTGATGCGGCCGTTGACCACGGTATTTTGGAACGTCTTGAAATTATTCCGAGTATTGAGCAGGCAATGCCAAGGATTCACCGCTCCTTTGCTTGGATTGTGATTCTGCTTACCAGCGTATTGTTCTATTTGAGACGTGCCAAGGGAGTTGAGATTCCAGGATTCAACGCATTGTTGTTTGCGGTAGGACTTGAATGGACCATTGGAGTGGTGCTCTATTTCCTTGGTCTTCCAAAAGCGATGCAACCGGTCCACCTTGTATTGAGCATAGGTATTCTAGCTTCTATCAGCTATCCCCTTTTTCTCGCGCTACGTAAGTCTTAAGTAGGTCGAGTGCTCGTTCCCATTGTGCTTCGAATACAAAAATCTTAATACTCAGGTTGCCTCCTACGGGGAGCACAGAGGCCATTGTGAGGTGTTCGAGTTCTACGCGAATACTATTGCCTTCAAGGTAACTAGCTATTAAGTTGGCCTCGGTAGGTGTAGATGCCACATATAGGAGCTTGCGACTACTCATTCCAGCTAAGATTTGCGATCAATTCTAACATCTCTTCCCGCATGAAAGCCGTCACAGGTGCAAGGCTATCAGGATTAGGCGCGCTATAATGGTACAACACACCTCTTAGGAAATGATTTGTGCTATCTGTCGCATAAAACTGTGTAGTAGCGGCTGATGCTCCCGACATTTCATAATACATACCATACACTTGGGTGCTGTCGTATGCAAAGAATTGCTCACGCATCCCGGAGGCTTTGACGGTATGCTTGTATGCCAACTTTTGGGCATCGCGAAACAATTCCTCAAGGTTTCCTTCAACAGGTTTATAGGTGAGCTGTATAGTGCTTCGAATGCTCGGGTAGACCAAATCTATCCAACAGTTCGAGGAATCCTTGTATAGGACCTTGGCCTCTTGGTTCATAGAACTTTTAAAGGAGCATCCTTCCAAATTAAGTGCTGAGTATTCATTATCAGGAAGGCCAATCCTCATGTACCCATTAGGACGAGCTACGGGATCTGAACCACAAGAGGCAAGTCCAATTGCAAAAAAGAGGATATAGAGCGTATTCTTCATGTTATGCTTCACTTTCTGGGGTAATGGTCACTTTAACTCTGATAATTTTTCGCTGGTCGACACTTTCTACTTTGAAGGTAAATTCATCGTGGCTGATTTCTTCGCCTTTTTCTAAAAACTTGCCGGCCAACTCTAATACCAGTCCGGCGAGCGTATCACTTTCACCATCCACGGCGTCAAATCGGTCTTTAGGCAAATCCAATACTCGGCAGAGATCAATGAGCGGAATCGAAGCTTCGAAGACGAAGGTATGGTCGTCTAATTTGCTGTAGCTGATATCATCGTCGTCAAATTCATCAGAAATTTCGCCAACAATCTCCTCGAGAACATCTTCAAGCGTGATCACTCCAGAAGTCCCTCCAAATTCATCAACGACGATGGCCAAGTGAACTCTTCTGCGCTGAAATTCTCCCAGTAGATCGTCTATTTTCTTGCTTTCAGGAACAAAGAAGGGCTGACGCATGAGGTCTTGCCAACCAAAGTTTTCGCTGGCATCCATATATGGGAGTAAATCCTTTACATAGAGCAGACCTTTAATTTGGTCGAGATTCTCCTCGAATACGGGTATGCGAGAGTACCCGCTTTCCGTCATCTTAGAAAGCGCCTCATGGTAACCTGTACGCTGCTCAATAGCGACCACTGAAGTACGAGGAGTCATTACCTCTTTTACAGAAGTGGATCCAAAGCGAACGATTCCCTGAAGAATACGTTGTTCGTCTTCCGAAGTGCTTTCGTCACTTGTTAATTCTAATGCTTGCTCCAAATCGTCAACACTCAAGCTAGGTCCTTTGCCTTCGATTGAAAGGCGATTCACAGTCTTGCTTAATCTGCTGCTCAACGGAAGAAGGATGCGGTGAATGCGGCTCAAGAATCCAACGACCATTCGTGCAAATCTTAGTCTCGAGCTGCGAGCGTAGACTTTTGGCAGGATTTCCCCGAAAAGCAATAGCACGGATGTTATTGCAAGAATCTCTACGAGGAAGACCACCAAAGGCGACCAACTCTCTGGAGAGAAGTATTCGTTAAGTAGGAAAGAGGACAGGATGACAATACCGACGTTTACAAAGTTATTTGCAATGAGTATAGTCCCAAGAAGCTCTTCGGGCTGCTGAATTAGTCCGTTTATTTTGTCATTATCTGCGCTGCTTTCTTCTAGCGCTTCTAAATCAGAGGCGTTGAAAGAGAAAAAAGCGACCTCGCTTCCGGAGATCAAAGCAGAGCAAATGAGCAATAGAACGAGGACGGAAATAAGCACAACCAAGCCGGCCATACCGTTGGCTGAATTAAGAAAAAGTATGCTTACTAAACTGGAAGGATCCGGGTCCAAATTCTGCTGTTTCGTTTGACAATTAGAAAGGGAGGTCGTCCTCTTCCTGTGAATTATTCATCGCTGGAGCTGCCGGCATAGGTGCGGCAGGAGCCGGAGCTGCCTGAGGTTGCTGCGAATACCCACCGCTCTGATCAGAAGACATGCCCTCGCTCTCGGCACGAGATGTGAGCATGGTCATTTGATTCGCTTGGATTTCTGTTGTGTATCTATCAGCACCCGATTGGTCTTGCCATTTCCGCGTCTTGATACGTCCTTCTAGATAGACCTTATGCCCTTTTTTGAGGTATTTATGCGCTACGTCAACCAAACCTTTGGCGTTGATTACCACGTTGTGCCATTCAGTGTTTGTTACTCTCTGTCCCTCACGATTGGTGTAGGTTTCAGAAGTTGCAATAGGAAATTTTACCAAAGAACCCCCGTTGTCAAAATGCATGATCTCTGGGTCTTTACCCAAGTTTCCGATCAGCATTACTTTGTTCAATGTACCAGCCATCTTAACTTATTATTTTGCGTTGTATACAATCAAAGTTAGGCATTTTCGGCGCTATTAAATCTTTATGTTTTCAACAAGATTGGCAATTATTATTGGCATGCCTAAATCGGCTGTCTCGTCCTTTGTATAATAGGTTATTGGCTCATCGAGCATTGCTTCGTCCACTGCCCAGAAATGGCATTTTAAATCTTTATGACTCAGTTTATGCACAATGGTAGGGGCCAATTCTTCACCGTTTTCTGGAGCGGCCTGCAGGCGTGGTGGTTCATAAAGTCCTGCCCAGATTCCACTCGTACCTCTTTTTCTAAGTGCAATGCTGCCGTTTGAGCGAACTATTGCATAATGAATCTCTTCAGAACTGCGTTTTCCTTTTTTAATTTTCACGGGCAATTGATCGACTTTCCCTTCATTAAAAGCGTTGCAGATGTCGGCCAAATCACACATCATACACAAGGGTTTTTTTGGGGTGCAGTGCAATGCGCCAAATTCCATGATGCCTTGGTTGTATGAAGCAGCATCTGAAGTGTTTTGAATGATGGCATTGGCTAGGGATTGAAATTCTTTGATCCCTGCGGTTTGATTAATTGGTGTAGCGATACCAAAGAATCGGCTTAAAACGCGATAAACATTGCCATCTACGACACCGACCTTCTCGTTGAAACAGATGCTCGCAATTGCGGCTGCAGTATATGGGCCAATCCCAGTGATGGTCAAAAGCTCCTCAAACGTTGTTGGCATTTTGCCTCCAAACTCTGAGACGATTTGTTTGGCACCTTTTTGAAGGTTACGGGCTCTATTATAATAACCTAGACCCGTCCAAAGGGACATCAGTTTGTCTTCTTCAGCATTGGCCAAAGCATCAATCGTAGGAAATGCTGCAAGTATTTTTTCCCAATATGGAGTGCCTTGAGCGACGCGCGTTTGTTGAAGGATGATTTCGCTCAGCCAGACTTCATAAGGAACAGGCTCGTCCTTTCTCCAAGGCAGGGAACGCTTGTGAGCCCTGTAATAGTCTTCAATGCTGATTCTAAACGTGTTAAGTAAATCGGTGGCCATTATTACCTAGTGCGATTTTTTTATTTATTACAAGCTGTAAATAAGGAGAATAGCTTTATATTTGCGCCCCTCAATAACCGGTCTGATTGACCTAAAAATACAGAGCAAATGACTAAAGCGGATATCGTTACTAAGATTTCTGACAAAACAGGAATGGAGAGAGGTGAAGTTCAAGCAGTTGTAGAGAGCTTCATGAAAGAAATCAAACACAGCCTCGAAGACGGTAACAATGTATACTTGCGTGGGTTCGGTTCTTTTATTGTTAAGAAGCGCGCTCAAAAGACAGGTAGAAACATCTCTAAGAATACTACCATCGTTATTCCAGCTCATTACATCCCAGCATTTAAGCCTGCGAAAGTGTTCGTTGAAGGCGTAAAAGAAAACGTTTCAGTAGAAGGGTAATTTGTCACGCAATACATACATAGCATTGGCTGTAGCCGTTATCGCTGCAGTAGCCATCTTCAATCTTCCGAGGACCCCGTATCAGGAGCCTGTAGCAGAAGAAAGTGAGGAGGTAAGTGCTTTGGATGTTAAAGTGGATGAAGCCGTAGCTATTATTCAAAGCGGAGAAGGTGCACCCATGGCAGCCATTGGTATGCTATTGGACGTACTTCGTGAAGATCCTAATCACGAAAAAGCTTTGATGTGGCTTGGAAACTTTTCTATGATGAGTGGTCAGTGGGACAAAGCTGTGGATCGCTTCCACCAGCTCAGTCAGCTCCACCCAGAAAACGAGATGTATACTTTGAACAAAGCACAGGCTTTGCTTCAAACTGGAGATACGACGAAGGCCCTAGAGGTGGCAAACGAGTACATAAACACATACCCCGATGCGGATCGCGTTAAAGATCTCGCAGAGGGTTTATAGAATTAATAACTTTAAAACTTTGCATTATGCCAAGCGGTAAAAAACGTAAAAGACATAAGATTGCTACGCACAAGCGTAAGAAGCGTCTAAGAAAGAATCGTCACAAGAAGAAATAAACTTCTAGTGTATGAAAACAGAATTAGTCATTAGTGCTAGTTCTGACCGTGCTGATATAGCACTACTTGAAGACGGGAGATTACAAGAGCTCATAAAGGAAAAAGGGGACGACAGCTTCTCCGTTGGCGATGTCTATTTAGGGACCGTCAAAAAATTGGCCACTGGCCTAAACGCTGCCTTCGTAGACGTTGGTTATGAGAAAGATGCATTTTTGCACTACCACGACCTCGGGCCGCAGATAAATTCCTGGCAGAGTTACTTGCGTAAGACTCTTAAAGGCAAACAGCAAGCGAATATCTCAAACTTCCAAACCTCTCCGAATATTGAGAAGGAAGGAAACATTGGTGATGTTTTAAAGCAGGGTGATCAAATCCTTGTTCAGATTACGAAAGAGCCTATCTCAACGAAGGGGCCTCGTATCACTGCAGAGCTTAGTATTGCCGGTCGATTTGTAGTTCTAGTTCCTTTTTCTAATCGCGTTAGTGTGAGTCAAAAGATTCGCGAACGTGAAGAAAAGGATAGGCTGAAAAAATTGGTCAGAGGCATCAAGCCAAAAGGCTTTGGTGTGATTATACGTACTGTCGCAAAAGGACAGACCGCGGAAGACCTACAGGCAGATTTAGATTCATTGATACGCAAGTGGAAAACGCTCCACAGAGGCGTAAAGAGAACAAACAAGCCAGTACGTATTTTCCGCGAGATGAATCGTGCGAGTGCATTCTTGCGCGATGTATTCAACGACAATTTTACAGGTATCACTATTGATCACCAAGAACTTTTTGACGAGGTTAAGGAGTACTTAGAGGCCATCAAGCCAGGTGCATCAAAAATGGTCAAGTACTACAATGGTCAAATGCCGTTGTTCCAGTTCGCCAATGTTGATCGTCAGATCAAGGGAGCCTTTGGCCGCTCAGTGAGCATGCCGAAAGGAGCGTATTTGATTATCGAGCATACGGAAGCCATGCACGTGGTAGATGTAAACTCTGGGAATCGTACGAATACGGCAGAGAATCAGGAAGCGAATGCTTTGCAGGTGAACTTGCTTGCTGCGGAAGAGGTAGCTCGTCAGTTGAGGTTGAGAGATATGGGAGGTATTGTTGTTGTCGATTTTATTGATATGAACAGTGCCGAGAATCGCCGCGCGATCTATGAAAAGATGCGCGATGAAATGAAGCGTGATCGCGCTCGTCACAAGATTCTGCCAATCTCGAGATTTGGATTGATGGAATTGACCCGTCAGCGTGTGCGTCCTGAGACGAATATTACTACTCGTGAGGAGAACCCTGATAATTTGGTTGAAGCACCTATACAGGTGATTGACACTATCGCTAGTAAGATTAGCGGTAAAAAGCAGAAAGAGATTTTTGTGCATGTTCATCCATTTATCGAGGCCTATCTAACCAAGGGCATATTGAAGAGCGTTAAAAAGGATTGGCAAAAACGATTCAAGAAAAAGATCGTTGTTGTTCCTAGGGATGCCTTTACAATGCTTGAATGGAAGCTCCTAGATAAGGATAACAATCGTATCTAACGAGAGGATAACAGTGTAAAGAAAACCCCAAGGGTCGCATGCGAGCCTCGGGGTTTTTTCGTTAAAATTGGACCATGACAACCTCAGAAGCATTACAGAAACTGCAGCATTATTGCGCCTACCAAGAACGCAGCCCTTTTGAGGTTAAGCGCAAGCTCGTTCTGATAAAACTTCCCAAGGAGCGTCACGAAGAAGTTATTGCCACCTTGATGGAAGAGAACTTCTTAGATGAGTACCGTTTTGCTGAGGCATTTACTAGAGGAAAACTCAATCAAAAGCATTGGGCACCGAAGCGTATCAGAATGGGACTTCAAGAACACCGCATTCCTAGCGTAACCATTGACCGGATCTTAAGTCAAATTGACCCTGAGCTCATAGAAAAGAACGCTATGTATCTAACGGACCGTTGGTTCAGCTCAAAAACCAAGGAACAACTAACGGCTGCGATGCAACGCCGTGGGTATTCTTTTGGGATGATTAATAGGGCGTATGATAGGGTAGCGGAAGAGCGTAAAAGTACCCTTTAACCCTTCCAAGTGCCGCCGTAGCGGTAGTGGCTGTTTCCAGGCTTAACTTCTAAAACGCACTTTTCGCAGAGGAAATACCACGTTTTGTCGGCAGGTTTGTATTGCACCCTGAACATGACCGAATGGTCCTCCTTGCAGTTGGGGCAGTTTTTAGTTCGAGCCATTTGCGTTAGTAAAGAATGCAGTGATTTTCTCTCGGTCCAATTTTCCTTCGCTGCGTATTCCGCTGCAGAGGTCAAACCCATAAGGGCCGACCTTAGATTTTGCTTCAGCAATATTCCCAGGATGTAATCCGCCGGCTAGGAATACAGGCACAGGACACTTCTCAACAATGGTTTTTGAGATGCTCCAGTTGTGTGTTCGCCCCGTGCCGCCTAATTCTTTGGTTTGAAGATTGGGATTGCCGCTATCCAGTAAGATGTAATCAACGAATGCAGCTTTCTCCAATGCCTCATTGATGCTGTTTTTGTCCAATACATGGATGACTTGGACCAATTCTACTTCAGGCAGGCTGCTTCGAAGTTTAGCATATACTTCATTCTCTACCGCATCGACTAATTGAATGGTGGTTGTTTTACACTCTTGGTAATGGGCAATGATGGCTTCGGCTTCAGTCTCGCTGGTCAATAGAAACGTTCGAACATCCTCTTCACGCACTGCGTGAGCGATTTCAGCGATGAGCTCGTTTGAAATAATGCCCGGTCCAGATGGCATAGGGCCTACCAATCCTAGGGCATGGGCGCCCATGTTAATAGCCGTTCTTGCTTCTTCTAGCGAACTGATGCAGCAGACCTTGATTCGCGTCATAATGCTGCTAATACAGATTTCACTTCTTTGATGTGTTCTGGGGTGATATCAAGGTGGAAAACCATGCGGCATTTTCCTGGGCCCATTTGGCTGATGCCAATTCCCTTCTCAGCCAAGGTGCTGATGAATGCTTCTTGGTCCATATCCTCGTTTAATCCAAAGATTAGGATATTGGTTTCGGGAGCCACGACATTTTTGACCCAAGATTGCTGGCCCAAGAATTCCGCCATATCCTTGGCAGCAGCGTGGTCATCGGCCAAGCGGTCCACATTATTTTCTAGTGCATAGATGGCAGCACCGGCTAAAAGGCCTGCCTGTCGCCATCCACCGCCTATACGTTTGCGTATTCTACGGCTGTGGTGGATGAATTCCTCACTACCGAGAAGGACAGAGCCTACTGGTGCGCCAAGACCTTTGGAGAGACAGATGGAAATGGAATCGAATGCAGTGCCATAATCGCTTTCACTTTGGTTCTTGGCGACAAGGGCGTTGTACAAACGCGCACCATCGAGGTGGAAGGTCAGCCCATGTTTCGAGGCTACTGCTCTAAGCGCCTCAATTTCTTCCCATTCGTAGCACGTTCCGCCGCCTTTATTTGAGGTGTTTTCTAGTGCGAGTACACGCGATTTCGGGTAATGGACATCGTCGGCTTTAATACAACCAATCACTCCTTCCGGGTGCATGATACCACGCTGATCGCCCGTAAAAGTGACAGAAGCGTGAGCGTTCGCTGCAATACCGCCACCCTCATAGTTATAGATGTGGGCATAAGGATGACAGATGACTTCGTCGCCGGGGCTTAAATGTGACATCAGTGCAATCTGATTTGCCTGTGTACCGCTCACACAAAAGAGTGCTTTTTCAGTGCCGAATCGTTCAGCGACCATGGCCTCAAGCTTCAAGATAGTTGGGTCATCGCCCCAAACATCGTCGCCTACGGGGCTGCTAATCATGGCATTTAACATGGCCTGGCTAGGGCGAGTGACGGTGTCGCTACGGAGGTCGATTTTCAACATTGGAGCAGTACTTTATAATCTTCGTGAAGATAGCAAGTGATGCTTAACTTTGCTCGTCTATGGTAACAGCTGAACAAATTAAATCTTTGGGTGAGCGCCTCGAGCGATTGAAGAGTTATTTAAATCTCGAGCAGAAGCGCATTCACATTATCAACGAAGAGGAGAAGACTGCCTCTCCTGAATTTTGGAACGATCCCAAGGAGGCTGAGAAAACCATGAAGGCCCTGCGCGGTGTGAAGTACTGGGTAGAAGGTTACGAGAAGGCAGAAACCCTTTTTGGCGAGGCAGAGCTCAGTTTAGAATTCTACAAGGAAGGCGAGCTTGAGGAGAGCGATGTTCAAACAGCTTACAGTGAATGTGAGGATTGGATAGAGGAGCTTGAATTCAAGAACATGTTGAGCGGCGAGGAGGATAAGCTGAGTGCGGTGTTGCAGATTACAGCGGGTGCCGGTGGTACTGAGAGTTGTGATTGGGCAAGCATGTTGATGCGCATGTATTTGATGTATGCTGAGAAACAGGGGTTCAAGACGAAAGAATTGGTCCTTCAAGAAGGTGATGTTGCCGGTATTAAAACAGTGACCATTGAGATTGATGGCGATTATGCCTTTGGTTTCTTGAAAGGAGAAAATGGGGTACACCGTTTAGTGCGCATTTCCCCGTTCGATTCTAATGCTAAGCGCCATACGTCATTCGTTTCGGTATATGTGTTCCCATTGGTAGACGATACCATTGATATTCAAATCAACATGAGTGATATCGAATGGGATACCTTCCGCAGTTCGGGTGCCGGTGGTCAGAACGTAAACAAGGTAGAAACTGGGGTACGTCTACGCCACAAGCCTACAGGAATTATCATCGAGAATACGGAAACCCGTTCTCAGTTGGGGAACAAGGAGAAGGCCATTCAGCTTTTGAAATCCCAATTGTACGAGATGGAGATTGAGGCGCGCAATGCCAAGCGTGCAGAGATTGAGGCGGGTAAGAAGAAGATCGAATGGGGCTCGCAGATTCGCAATTATGTGATGCACCCATATAAGCTCGTCAAGGACGTTCGTACGGCGGAAGAAACCTCGGATGTAGATGGGGTGATGAATGGAAACATCGATCGATTTCTCAAAGCATTCCTCATGCAGCAGGGCGAAAGTGCCAATGCTGATGAATATTAATTAGCAAACGCTCATACTCAGTGCACAAAATGGCCCTTCAGGGGTTAAATTGTCAGTATATTGAGATATGCGCAAAATCCTTCTTTTCGCGGCAGTTTTATGGAGCCTCGGGCTAAGTGCCCAGCAAGGTTTCGTGCGCAATGACGGCCAGTGGGAGGATCCTTCAAAATTTGTGTATCGCTTCGGTGCAAATGCCATATTTCTCACTGGCGATTCCATCGTTTTTAGCATCCTCAACCCACAAGATCAACACAACCATAGTGCTCCTGAAAAGCACCATTATTCGGATACGTTGCATTATGCTAATTTCTCTCTGAAGTTTGCTGGTGCAAACCCTTTGAATTGGAAAGGTGGTGAGGCCTTTGATCACAAGAATCATTTCTATCTCGGTCATCGTACGCGGTGGAGAACCGGTGTTCCCTCGTTTCACGGAATAATTGCACAAGACGTTTATCCAGGTATTGATTTAAAACTCTATTCTGCTTCAGGCGGTATGAAGTACGATTGGATCGTTCACCCGGGCGCAGATCCTTCGGTGATTGTTCAAGAGTATGGGGGTATTGAAGGGCTAGAAGTATTGCCTAAGAAAGTGAAGATTCATACGGCCATAGGTACTTTAGAAGAGGAGATGCCGTACGCGTATCAAGGAAGAGAAGAAGTTCGCGCACGCTACCAGAGAGGAAAGGATGAGGTTCGAATTAACCTCGGAGCTTACGACCAGAGTCAAACGCTTACTATCGACCCTATCTACATCTTTAGTACGTATTCCGGTTCTCAGGCAGACAATTTTGGGTACACAGCGACCTTTGACGACAACGGTAATGCTTTTGGCGGCGGGATTGTCTTTGGTACGGGATATCCAGTGGTTTTAGGGAGCTATGATATCAGTTATAACGGCGGGTTCTTTGACGGTGCGATTTCAAAATTCAGCGCAGACGGTTCACAGTTGCTTTGGTCTGCCTACCTCGGCGGGAACAACCTAGATCAGCCCCACAGTATGGACTGTGATGAGAACGGCAACCTCTATGTTATGGGCCTGACGGGTTCTTCAGATTTTGCGGTAACGGCAAATGCCAACGACACCACTTTTGGAGGCGGGAATTCAGCCATTGCCGAATATTATACTCTTGCGAACGGTTCTGATATGTACGTTAGTGCGATCAGTGCAAATGGGACCCAACTGTTGGGCTCAACCTTCCTTGGTGGGGAGAATAACGAAGGCTTTAACGATAGCCTACGTTTTAATTACGGAGACAGTTTCCGCGGTGAGATCGAGGTGCAGCGCGGCGGTGGTCCGGTGTATTTAGTAGCCACGGCAGATTCTTCAGGGTATCCAGTAACTCCCGGTGCTACAGATTACCAAGGCGGACTAGACGGTGTTCTTTCTGTATTCAGCAGGAACATGGATTCACTTTTTTACAGCACCTATGTGGGTACCGAGGGGGACGAGGCCTTGTACAGCTTGTCATTGACTTCGAAGGAGGGCAATGCACAAAACTCTTCTCGGGTATTCGTTGCAGGTGCGATTAATTCGTCGGAAAGCTATTTGTCAGCAGTTGGAGATTCGCTTGTTTTGACGTCTTCTGGCAATCACAGCGCGCTTTTAGGGGCCATAGATCTGCGAGATTATTCTGCGCCAATTCTTGAAGCCATCCACAGCTCAACAGATACCGCTTATAACCAACACTTCTTCATTGAGCCGAATACTCCGGGCGATACAACTACAATATTCACAGTTGTTGGCCAGCACAAAGGCGGGCTTCTTGCTTCAGATACCAACTTTTGGGGACAACCTGGGAGTGCACAGTATTTCATGGAATTCAGCTTTGATAGTGTCGCTGGCGCATTTACAAATAATAGAACACTTGTCTTTGGGGACAGCTCTCATGCTACAGTGGATTTAAGTCCAACCGCACTTTTGGTGGACGACTGCGGAAATGTATACTTCAGTGGGTGGGGTGGAAGTCCAAATACGGAAGGCAATACCAACGGTCTTGCAGTAACACCGAATGCGGTGCGAACGACTACGGACGGGCGAGATTTTTATTTTTTGGTTTTAGATCCTAGTTGGAGGAGTGCCCGATTGGCCACTTACTATGGTTCATCGTCGAGAGAACACGTGGACGGAGGAACTTCCAGGTTCGATAAAAAGGGACGCATCTACCAAGGAGTTTGTGCCGGTTGTGGAGGCAATAGTGCCTATCCGGCCTTTCCTTCAACGGCTTATTCGACGACCAACAATTCAACGAATTGCAACCTCGCGGTGACCGTCATCGATATGGACATTCAGAATGCGCGTTTGGAATTGACCCCAGATCCTCCAGTGTTTTGTATTCCAAATTCGTTCAATATCCTCGACAGCTCGAGCAATGTTCAGGCGTACACGATTGATTGGGACGACGGGAATATTAGCTTAGATACGGGTTTTATCAGCTCACACATCTACGATACGCCGGGCACCTACAATGTCCAAGTCATCGGGCAAGATACCGTTTGTGATACTTGGGACACAACCACTTTTACCCTCCAAGTGAATCCCCCCTATGACAGCGTTTGGATAGATTACAGTTACGATTATTGTGACCCTTCTCGCCAAGTGGTGGCCACTGCGCGTTTGGTCAGCGATAGTTCCATTGTAACGGATTATGAGCTTGAATGGGATTTTGCTGGAGTGAATTTTTCTTCCGCCCAGGTCCAATTCAACATGCCAGTACCCGGTGCCAATCCGGTAAGCCTAAATGTGCTAGACACGAATTGTAATATCACGCAACTCTTTGAGGACACCCTTGTATTCCGAATTCCACCTTTTATGCAGATCAATACCTCCTTGGAGGAATGTGAAACGCGCGAAACGGTAGATTTCAATGCCATATTAAACGCTACTTACCAAGGTTCTGAATGGCTCGTCGACGGTCAGGTGGCGGGAAATTCAAATCCTTTACAGATTTCGCAGAGCGGCATCTACGACATCAGTATTGTCGGGTACGACAGCATTTGTGGAACCAGCGATACACTCACCGAAAGCTTTGATGTCTATTTTGCTGGAGAGGCATTCACCGTACCCAACTTTGTTACGCCAAATAACGACGGCATCAACGATGCGTTTTTGGTGAATACGAGCGAGAATTGGGACGATTTCCACCTTATTGTCCACAACCGTTGGGGCGTTAAGGTATTTGAAACCACGGTAATTTCTTTTGAGTGGGGTGCCGATTACGACGAGAAGATTCTCGCCCCAGGTGTGTACTTTTACCAACTCAAAGCAACCAACCGCTGTGGCGACATTACCGAGGATGGCGTCCTGCACATAATCTATTAGAATGATCAAAGTATACCACAATCCGCGCTGTAGAAAATCACGTGAAGCCCTGGCTTATTTGGAAGAGAAAGGCATTTCTTTTGAAGTGCGCCAATACATGAAGGACGAGGAAAGTATGACCGCTTCAGAGCTTGAGGAGGTGCTAGACGCCCTAAATATGGATGCGCTCGATCTTGTACGCAAGAACGAGACGTTGTGGAAGGAAGAATACCGCGACCTAGAGCTGGGCGAAGATGAGATTATCTTGGCGATGATTGAAAACCCGCGCTTGATGGAACGTCCCATCATTCTGAACGGCGATAAGGCTGTTGTGGCCCGTCCGGCTGAGAAAGCGGAGGAGGTGCTTTAGAAACTATATCAAACAAAAAAGCCCGAGCGTGAGCTCGGGCTTTTTCAATATTAATGATCTTCAGAATTACTCTGCAGATTCTTCTTCTTTGTGACCGATGATTGCGTGAGCAATCTTTGGATTAACAGATTCCAAGCCAATCAATGTCAACCAGTAGCCTACGAATAGACCCAAGAAAGCGAGCATTGAGAAACCCATGAGGGCAACAACTAAGAATACGAGGAAACCTATAAATTTCATAAGTGTTTGTTTAGTGGCGGTAAAGATAAGTAGTGGAATTGATTTAGTTCCAACTTTAAGCTAAAAATTGACAGCTGCCAAGATAGCAGGCGAAGATGATGCTGCAGAATTTCTGTGCCCTAAATTTGTAGTTCAAGAACTGAGAATCAATTAGTCATTATTACGATGGAATACAGAATTGAGCACGACACCATGGGTGAAGTAAAAGTACCGGCAGATAAGTACTGGGGTGCACAGACAGAGCGTTCGCGCAATAACTTTAAGATTGGCCCGGCGGGCACGATGCCGCTTGAAATCATTGAAGGTTTTGCGTATTTGAAAAAGGCTGCGGCATATGCGAATTGCGATGCAGGCGTCTTGACGGAGGAGAAGCGCGACCTTATTGGTGCCGTATGCGACGAGATTCTAGAAGGCAAGCACAACGACCAGTTTCCATTGGTGGTGTGGCAAACCGGTTCAGGTACGCAGAGTAATATGAATACGAACGAGGTGATCGCGAATCGTGCCCACGTACTAGCTGGAAATACACTTGGCGAAGGCGATAGATTGATTCACCCGAACGATGACGTAAACAAGAGCCAGAGCTCGAACGACACCTTCCCAACAGGTATGCACATTGCCATCTACAAGAAAGTGATCGAGAACACCATCCCGTCTGTGGAATTACTCCGCGATACGTTGGAGGCAAAGAGCAAAGAGTTTTGGAAGGTGGTAAAGATTGGTCGTACGCACCTTATGGACGCGACGCCACTTACGGTAGGTCAGGAGTTCTCGGGTTATGTAAGCCAATTGAACCACGGACTAAAAGCATTGAAAAACACCTTGGACCACATGAGTGAGATCGCACTAGGCGGTACTGCTGTGGGTACAGGAATTAATACTCCAGAAGGCTATTCAGAGACGGTGGCGAAATACATCGCAGAGTTTACTGGTATGCCGTTTCGTACTGCTGAAAACAAGTTTGAAGCCCTTGCCGCTCACGATGCCTTAGTGGAGACACACGGTGCATTGAACCAATTGGCAGTGAGCTTGAACAAGATTGCAAATGATATTCGTTTGTTGGCTTCAGGTCCGCGTTCAGGAATTGGTGAGCTGATCATTCCAGCCAATGAGCCAGGATCGTCAATCATGCCAGGAAAAGTAAATCCAACGCAGGCTGAGGCTATGACCATGGTATGTGCACAGGTAATGGGTAACCACACTACAGTTACTGTGGCAGGTGCTCAGGGTCACTACGAGCTCAATGTATTTAAGCCAGTGATGGCGTACAACGTTTTGCAAAGTGCAGAGCTTATTGGAGATGCATGTGTGAGCTTCAACAACAACTGTGCGGTGGGTATTGAGCCTAATTACAAGGCGATCGAGAACCATTTGAACAACTCGTTAATGCTCGTTACTGCACTCAATACTAAGATTGGTTACGAGAAGGCTGCGAAGATTGCGAAGACCGCACACGAGAACGGAACTACTTTGAAACAAGAGGCCGTCAACTTAGGCTACCTCACTGCCGAGGAGTTCGATGAGTGGGTGCGTCCAGAAACTATGGTAGGTAAGCTGTAATTTTTTTCAGCCTTTAGTATTACGGCATCGGCTGCACCAAGACTTGGTCTTTTTCTAAGCGCATTTTGAGCCAATCTTCGAGCTGTTTGTTTCTGCGTGGAAGGAGGGTTGAATCTACCTCTGGTTTCCAATCTACAAAGGCTATCGCGATAAGTGCACCATCGGAAACACCATCTAGTCCGTACTGCATCGTTCCAATAGAGAAACTCTCGAGATCAGGGTAATTGATGCGGATTTCTGCGCTGAGGTTGGCAGGGATAAGTTGGTTCTCAAGCTGACTGAGCTGACCCTCAAGTGTGGTGATTTTCTCTTTGTAGGAGCGTGCTTCGTCGCGGCCTTCAGAATAAAGCTGCACCATTTTAGACATCTCTTCAAGTCCCTGGGCCTCTTTTTCATCTTGTACAATGGAGAGCGAACCCTTAAATTCTTGTTTGAAAGAACCGGACCATTCTTTAGTTAATTCTCCAGGAACACGGTCACCGAAAAGCACCAAAGTAACTTGGGGAGTACCTCCATTAAATGAGATTTCTTTCTTTAAGATTTCGGTACCCGGGTAATCTACAGTCTCTGTAAGGTAGGTCTCAATCTTCGCTTGGTTGATTGAATCGGTCACAGTGCGGTACATGATGTAAATCGACGGCACAATGATGACGATAAGGCCAATAGAGAAGATGCGACTTGTTTTTTTCGCGCGTAATGGGTCTAAAATCTCCACCAACGGGAATCTTAGATAGCGAACGATCAATGTGGTTGACGTTGCTATAAGTACAGTATTAATCAAAAAGAGGTAGAGTGCACCGAAGAAGTAGTGCCATTCTCCATGGGCTAATCCATAGCCGGCAGTACATAATGGAGGCATCAATGCAGTGGCAATGGCTACCCCTGGAATAACATTAGACTTCTCCTTTCTTGAACCTGCGAGGATTCCGGCGAGACCACCAAAAAATGCTACTAGAACATCCAATAAAGTTGGATTCGTACGCGCAAACAGCTCATTGGAAGGCGCTGAAATAGGCGAAACCAAGAAGTATACGGCCGAGACAAACAGACCTATACCTACAGCAACCCCAAGGTTCTTTACCGACCGAGTAAGTAATTTGAAATCATTGATACCAAGACTCAACCCAAGTCCCATGATGGGCCCCATAAGCGGTGAGATTAACATGGCTCCAATAACAACCGCTGTGGAATCGACATTTAGGCCGATAGACGCGATGAAGATGGAGAAAATGAGAATCCACAGGCTGAACCCTCGGAATTCAATGTCTTTTTTAATCCCGTCGATAGTAGCCACTGGATTGGCTAGATCGATGATGGAGAATCGGTCCTTTAAAAAACTTAGTACTGGGGCAATAATGGGCCACTTACTAGTTGCTGCCCCCAGGAATCCGAGCGGTTTGTTGGTGTTTTCCACGAAGTAACATTCAATGTTCTAAACGAAGTCCTCTCCCAATTCTACGCGAACAGCTTTCGCGATTTGTTTGATGGCTTGATCGTTTCCTAGAGGAAAAGTTAGTGAAGTTTTATCAGTTTGCACGACAAATTTCCCGTCCAACTCGCTTACGACCAGCGCCTTGTTTTCTGAGGCATTCACGATAAGGCAGTTTTTACACTGTTGTGCAAGAATATTAGCACCGATCAGCGCATTGCCATTACCGTCTTTAGTACTGAGTTCATAAACAGCGCCCCAATTACCCAAGTCTGACCAGCCCATCACCGTCGGGATGACACAAACATTATCGGCACGCTCCATCAATCCATAGTCAATGCTGATGTTGTCGCATTCGGCATATACTTTGGAAACTGAGTCTGCTTCGTATTTGGTATCTAGGTCGTTCCATGCACGGCCTAGGGTGCTCATTAAATCTGGCAAATGCTTGTCCAATCCAGCGCTCAGCGCTTCAATATTCCAGATAAACATACCTGCATTCCATAAGAAATCACCACTCTCAATGAAGAGTTTCGCATGTTCTGCATCTGGTTTCTCGGTAAAAGCCTTTACAGCATAAATATCGCCCTCACCTCTTAACTCGTCGTACTGGATGTAGCCGTAGCCCGTTTCAGGTTTGTTTGGCTTAATACCGATAGTTACAAAGCAGTCCGAATCATTCGTTTTCTCTAGTCCCTTACGAATCTGCGTTTCAAAGGCATCTTCATCAGAGATAAGGTGATCGGCTGGTGTGATAAAAAGGTTTGCGTTGGGATCACGCTTTTTAATCTTGAGCGCGGCATAAGCAATACAAGGTGCTGTATTTCGACGAAGCGGTTCTAGCAGTATGTTGTCCTCAGGAAGCTCCGGCAGGTGTGCGATGGTTTGAAGGCGGTAGTTAGCATGTGTGACGACGATAATATTTTCTGGTTCGAAAATGCGACGAACACGCTTGTAGGTCTGTTGGATTAGACTTTCTCCAGTGCCTAGAAAATCCAAAAATTGCTTTGGCGTTTCCTCGGTCGACATAGGCCAGAATCTACTACCGATTCCACCAGCCATAATGACACAGTAAGGAGTTCTCATGTTTCAGTGCGTTAGTTCTTTCGATTTGGAGTAATAAACTTGCTCAAATCGGATACAATAGTACGGATTTCTCAGTTTGGTAGGTATCTTCGCAACCGGAATTAAAAACTATCGAAATGTTAAATCTCGTGTTATTCGGCCCTCCAGGAGCTGGAAAAGGAACTCAAAGTGAATTTTTAGTAAAGCGCTATTCGCTAGTACATCTAAGTACGGGTGATTTGTTCCGTTTCAACATTAAAAACGAAACAGAATTGGGTCTTTTGGCGAAATCTTACATCGATAAAGGTGCCCTCGTTCCAGATTCAGTGACCATTTCCATGTTGGAAGATGCAGTGAATAAAAATCCAGATGCTAAGGGCTTTATTTTCGACGGATTTCCGCGCACGAATGCGCAGGCAGCAGCACTCGATACTTTCTTGGAAGGTCAAGGAACTTCGATCACAAGTATGATTGCTTTGGAAGTTGCTGAAGAAGAGCTTAAAGTGCGTTTGCTCGAGCGCGGTAAGACCTCAGGTCGCGCTGACGATGCGGATCCTGCAGTAATCCAAAACAGAATCAACACCTACAACAAAGAGACTGCTCCAGTGAAGGATTTCTATGACGGACAGGGCAAGTACCGCGGTGTGGATGGCGTAGGTTCGATCGAAGAAATTACTGAGCGTCTAGTTGCGGTTGTTGAATCGTTGTAATCGGTTTTTCTAGACCCACTTACTAATTGTACTTTTGCAGAGCAGCTGGCCAGTGGCACGCTGCTCTTTTATTATGTCAGGTAGCAACTTCATTGATTACGTAAAAATCTACTGCAAGAGCGGTCGTGGTGGAAAGGGTTCAACACACCTCTTGAGAAACCGTATGACTTCCAAGGGCGGTCCAGACGGTGGCGACGGCGGTCGTGGCGGTCACGTAATAGTGCGTGGTAATGCGCAGATGTGGACTTTGCTGCCTTTGAAATACCAAAAGCACATCAAGGCCTCTTCTGGAGAGAATGGCTCAGGTCAAGAGAAGACCGGTGCAAATGGTGAAGATCGGTACATTGATGTTCCTCTGGGAAC
>DJCX01000025.1:20516-20743 GCA_002430755.1 Flavobacteriales bacterium UBA5939
GGCCGAGGCGGTCTTGGGAATGTGCATTTTAAATCGGCCACGTTTCAAACACCACGCTTCGCGCAACCTGGCGAGGACCCAGTTGAGGGTTGGTTCATCCTAGAGCTTAAAGTATTGGCCGATGTCGGTCTTGTTGGATTTCCAAACGCAGGGAAGAGCACACTGCTGAGTGTGGTCAGTGCTGCAAAGCCTGAAATTGCGAATTATCCATTTACTACATTGGTACC
>DJCX01000035.1:0-4406 GCA_002430755.1 Flavobacteriales bacterium UBA5939
CAAGGCGGTAAATACTACTTTAAGATCTTCTTTACCGTCGTTGTTGAGGCTTTGTGCCACGACATTGTCAATGTATTTTAAGTCAATAGCTTCGCCGATCGTTTCGATGAGGTCTTCGTTGGCGCTCCAGTTGATGTCCTCAAAACCTGTTTGACGCACCTTAGCAATCACGCCGCTATCGTGTGGCGGGACCAATTGGCCACCGTCGTTCCAATATACCTTGTATCCGTTGTACTCTTTTGGATTGTGTGAAGCTGTCAATACGATACCGAAGTCACAGCCCAGCTCGCGAACCGCGAAACTAAGCTCTGGGGTAGGGCGCAATTCTTCAAATAAATACGTGTATACACCGTTGGCGCTCAACACCTCTGCAACCTTTCGAGCAAAGGCCTGAGAGTTGTTGCGGCTGTCGTAGGCAATCACCGCCTTTAAATCTTCACGTCCGTAGGTTTCCTTGGCATAGTTGATCAATCCTGTGGTTGCTGTACCTAGGGTATACGGGTTGATCCTATTGGTGCCTACACCCATGATACCGCGCATCCCGCCGGTTCCGAAGTCAAGGTCTTTGTAAAACGGTTCGATCAAATCATCGCCGCCTTTTTCAAGTAGTGCCTGTGCCTCCGCTCGGGTAGCTTCATCGAAAATATCTGAAGTCCAGAGTGTTGCATTTTTTGTAGCTAAGGAGAGTACGTCTGTGCTCATGTAATGATACGTGTTGAGTGAGCTTCAAAAATACAAAAAGGGGGCCGGAGCCCCCTCAGACATTCCTTGGACCAAGGAATATTTAATCAACATTTAATCTACTCGTCACCGAGCATCTCGTACGAACGTGCGATGAATGCCGTGAGCTCTTCACCGTGCAACAAGTTCTGCTGCAGCTTGGCGAGATCCAAAGCTTGGTTCACCGCTGTGGAACGCGCTCCTTCATCATCGGTATCGAGAATCTTCGAAGCCAGGCTGTGGTTGGCATTTACCACGAGGTCGTACATCTCAGGGAAATCGCTCATGCCCATCATACCGCCGCCACCAGTCATCTGCATTTCCTTCATTCGGCGCATGAATTCTGGTACAGTGATTACAAGGGGAGCCTCCGTAGAGTCCATATCCTCAAGCTTTAATGTGAACTTCTCATTAGGAACGATAGCTTCAAGGCGTGTTTTCAACTCTTCTTTTTGCTTCTCACTTAATTTCGCAACGCGTGTTTCGTCTTTCTTAATCAAGTTGTCGATCAAATCAGAATCTACACGAGCGAAGGTGGTGTCTTTGTGCTCTCCTTCTAATTTCTGGATCAAGTGTGACGTCAGTGGAGAGTCCAAAAGCAATACTTGGTAGCCTTTGGCTTTCGCCGCCTGGATGTAGCTGTGCTGTCCGTCCTTGTGCGAAGCGTATAGCACGACCGTCTTTTTATCCTTGTCCGTTTGGTTCTCCTTGATAGATTCTAGGTAGGCATCGAACGTGTGCAGTTTACCCTCAGTATCCTCGTACAATGCGAATTTCTTCGCCTTGTCAAAGAACTTGTCTTCGGTCAACATGCCGTATTCGATGATGATCTTCATATCGTTCCACTTCGCTTCAAAGTCTTCGCGGTCTTTGCGGAACATCTCGTCTAGTTTATCTGCGACCTTCTTCGTGATGTGTGAAGAGATCTTCTTCACATTACCATCTGCTTGGAGGTACGAGCGGCTCACGTTTAGTGGAATATCTGGTGAATCGATCACCCCATGCAATAGGGTCAAGAAATCAGGAACGATTCCTTCAACGCTGTCCGTAACGAACACCTGCTTCTGGAACAACTGGATTTTGTTGCGTTGTGGCTCTACGTTCGGTTTGATTTTCGGGAAGTACAACACCCCCGTCAAATTGAACGGGAAGTCTACGTTCAAGTGAATGTTGAAGAGCGGCTCGTCGAAGCTCATCGGGTAGAGCTCACGGTAGAATTCTTTGTAATCTTCTGCCGTCAATTCGCTCGGAGTGCGTACCCATGCCGGGTTCGTGTTGTTAATGACGTTCGGTACCTTTTTCGTTTCCCATTTCGCCTCTTCGCCTTCTGCTGCTGCGTTATAGCTCTCGTCCTTTTCGCCAAACTGGATGCTCACTGGCATGAACTTGGCGTATTTGCTCAACAGTTCATTGATCTTACTCTCCTCCAAAAATTCTTCGCTATCCTCTGCGATGTGCAAGCGAATCTCCGTTCCTCGGTCTTCTTTATCAATAGTGACCAATTCAAATTCAGGATTTCCTTCACAGCTCCACTGAACGGCGGATGCATCTTTGTGCGATTTGGTTAGGATTTCTACTTTCTTAGCGACCATAAAGGCAGAGTAGAACCCAAGCCCGAAATGGCCGATAAGATCAGCACCTTCCATCTTGCCTTCGTATTCTTTCACAAATTCCTCAGCACCGGAGAAGGCCACTTGGTTGATGTATTTGTCAATCTCTTCCGCTGTCATACCAATACCGCGGTCGATAATGCTGAGCGTCTTAGCTTTTTTATCCACGTTAATGTGGATAGTAAGGTCGCCCAATTCTCCTTTGGCTTCGCCAAGGTTGGTCAACGTTTTAAGCTTTTGGGTAGCATCTACGGCATTGGAAACAAGCTCGCGTAGGAAAATTTCATGGTCGCTGTACAAGAACTTCTTGATGATTGGGAAGATGTTCTGCGCGGTTACATTAATTGATCCTTTAGACATGTTTTTTCTTTTTAGGTTTTCAAGCATAGGGCAACGTTTGTGCCATTCGGTCTTGCGCCAAATTTTACTGACAGGTTGGCAAGCTAATGTGTCATTTTTGCGCTAACTTATAGCCCCACACACAACAACTCCTTAACACACAACACATGCACAGAGCACGAATTACTGGCGTTGGCCATTATGTCCCAGAAAACATTGTAACGAACGACGACCTGAGTAAATTCATGGATACCAACGATGAGTGGATCCGTGAAAGAACGGGTATCGAAGAGCGCAGATGGGTCAAAGAAGGCGACGGTAATACAGCCGCCACGATGGGCATCAAAGCCGCTACAATGGCTATTGAAAATTCCGGACTCACGAAAGACGACATTGATCACATTGTATTTGCCACTATTAGCCCGGATTATTACTTCCCAGGCTGTGGAGTACAAGTACAAGAAGCCATGGAAATGGGAACCATCGGAGCCACAGATATCCGCAATGCTTGTTCAGGCTTTATTTATGCGACTTCTATTGCGAATGCCTTTGTACAGACCGGGATGTATGAGAATGTATTGGTCGTTGCAGCTGAACTACAAAGCCCATTCTTAGATAAAACAACCCGCGGTCGTGGGCTCAGTGTCATCTTTGGCGATGGTGCTGGTGCTGCCGTGGTTTCGCGTGCTCCAGAAGGTCATAAAGGCATCATGAGCTGCCACATGCACAGTGAGGGTAAGCATAAGGAAGAACTCACTATGAAGGGTTTTGGTACGCAGCATTGGTTAGATGAATACGACGAGAAGGGTATTATTCCAGAGATTCACTTCCCACAGATGAACGGGAACTTCGTCTTTAAGCACGCTGTAGTGCGCTTTGGAGAAGTGATCGGTGAAGCATTAAAAACGAATCGTATGATGCCCGATCAGATCGATTGTTTGATCCCGCACCAAGCCAACCTGCGTATCGCGCAATTTATTCAGAAGCGCATGGGTCTTAGAGACGACCAAGTCTTTAATAACATCCAGAAATACGGAAATACCACAGCAGCATCTATTGCTATTGCTTTGTCTGAAGCGGTGCAGACCGGTGCAGTGAAAGAAGGGGATACCATATGTCTAGCAGCCTTTGGTGCTGGCTTTACATGGGGATCTGTTCTTATGGAGCTGTAAGCAACGAATATTTAAACAAAAAAGGCGGTCCCGTAGGGCCGCCTTTTTTATGCGTTGAGAATTTTTAGCCTTCCCATTTACGTACGGTCGTACTGACACCAAAGCAGCCAACATCGTTGCTCATGTTCGAATATAATATGACCGGTTCGGCGAAGGGATTCCCTTGAGCATTCTCTAGGGCTTGGTAGCTCTGGTAGAATTTATACATCTCGTCGCTTAGTGTTTTAACAGTAATACGGTATTCCACTAAGAAGAGGTAGTCAAAGGAATTGACCCCGGTGGCAAAACGAATTTTAAGATTGCGGTCGACGCCTTCTTCAGAAAGGAGAAACCCGCCTTCGTTTATGGGCTGAGCACGTTGGTTATTGGTCTCTAGCCACAACGGGAAATATTCCGAAGTATCTTGTCCGCTAAGCCCGTTGCGGTAGTGGAGGTCGATTGAAATCAAGTAATGCTGATTCTCGCCCGGGATGTCATTAAACTCTAGAGTCAATTCATCCGAGGTTTCCGTAAACCAAGTTGTTGCACCGTAATCCACTTCCGCTGTGAAATCTGCCTTTTGTGG